>JANNOU010000198.1:0-13030 GCA_031399305.1 Leptolyngbya sp. SOY_34_metabat_272 | reverse complement strand
AGGCACAGCAACTGCCTGCCACAGTCTCAGAGGAAAGGCTCTGGTCACAAGTCCAGGGCTCTTGATCATCTGAGGCCGGTGTCTGACCCCGAACGGCAAAGGCTTGGCAAGGCAAAGATACTCCTTCACCATAGCTGCGATGACTGCAACTGGGTAGTCAGACCGACCACTCAGCAGAATCGCCCCACTGCCAGGTTTTGGGGCTCACGTGACCCAGTCGTGGGCAACACCTCCCAGTGTCTGAGCGAATCCTGCTTGGGCTGCGCTGTGGACACCTACCCCTACGGCTCACGAGAAAGCGTTTGCCCTCGATGAGAAAGCGTTTGGGGCAAACGAGAAAGCCTTTGCCCTTCACCACCAAGCGTTTGCCCTCGACCAGTAAACGTTTGGGGCAAACCAGCAAGCCTTTGCCCCAAACCACAAAGTGTTTGCCCCAAACCACAAAGTGTTTGCCCTCAATCACAAAGCGTTTGCCCCTGAACTTGAGCCACACCCGCTTGCGCAATGCCCGAAGCTCGTGTACTCTTCTCAATTAGCTCATTCCTCCAAGCGTCGCTTGAGACTGTCGGTAGCAGTTCCCAAGCGACTAACCCCCAGACTGAACAGCCCAGCCGGGAGGCTAAACGGCAGTTTAACACCGCCTAAGCCACCCCATCCTTCTTGGCGCAGTACCGGGCGGCTTGGTGGCTCTTGGGTCGGGGACAAGGTTCGCACTTTGTCCCCTCATTTCCCATTCCTAAAATCTCTGGAGATTGTGCAGACTATGCGCCAACTTTGTGTTGCTTATGTCCAGGAGGGTTGCTGCTGATGACTCCTCCTCCTGACAGTTTTGATGACAGTGACTTCAGCATCTTGAAAGTGCTGATTGAACGCTATGGCCTCTCGCGCTTGGTTGCAGCGCTCAGCCGGATTTGCTTATGGCAAGCTGAGCGGGCTGATGTCATGCAACGAGGCCGCGAAGCGGTCAACGAATGGCGAAAAGACGCCAGTCTGCTGACCCGCGTCCTGATCCAGCTCAACCACTAAAGGCTCTCTTCCCCCGACTTTGAGGCAAGGAGAGGCAAGCTCTGATCCCTCTAAACTTGCCGCCCCTCTCCCGAACTCGGGAGAGGGGCCGGGGGTGAGGGCCTATCCCTCTGATTGAGGTCTTCAGACTGCTAACGCAGCGAGATGAGATTGCGCGGCGTCACCACCCACTCCGTCCTGCGCAGCAGATGGTCGTAAATCGCCACAATCGAAATGATGTTCTTGAACGCAGAGTAAGGCGTAATCAGAAGGCCGTGCAGAATGAAGTGCGCGGTCGGCAGTTTGAGCGTCGAATCCCTCGCCTTCCAGGCAGCCAGAGTCTGAAGCGGACCACTGAGGAAAGTCACCCCGGTCGTGAACCAAACGTACGCTTGAATCGAAGCAGGGGCCACCGTGTGGCTGAGCACCAGGGCCAGGATCACCGGGTAAACCTGAATCGAGAGGACGCTGAAGATCTTGCTGTAGACCAGCAGCGAGGTCCAGTAGAGCTTTTGCAGCAGATTGAACTGGTCCGAGCGCAGAATCGGCCACTGATATTTGAGGCTAATTTCGAGCCAACCCTGGTCCCACCGCTTACGCTGAGAACACAAGGAGCGCACGCTCACTGGAGCCAACTCTGTGGCAATGATGCTGCGGTCATGCACCAAACGATAGCCCTTCAACAGGGTCCGCAAATTGGCATCGATATCCTCGGTCAGCATGCCGGGGTTGAAGCGGATATTGCACAGTGCCGAGGTGCGCCAGTAGCCATTAGAGCCGCCGAACACCGCCGTATCGGCAATTAAAGACTTCGCTGGATGGCTAACCCCATACAGACACTCAAACTCAACCGCGACCAGCTTGGTCAGCAAGTTGTGATTGTAATTGCGAATAACATTGCGCCCTTGCACGACATCGTAACGGCCTCCCTCTAACCAGCGCCAAGCGCGGCGGATACTATCCGCCGCAGGCTGGTGATCGGCATCCAGAATACAAGTCATCTCGCCGGTCACAATTGGCAGCGCCGCATTCAAGTTCTCCGCCTTCGAGTGGCTGCCCTCAACCTTGAGCACTTGTAGCTCAGGATACTGCGCTGCCAGCTTTTGTAAATCGGCCTCCACCGGTAGGCAAGTCGGCGTATTGTAGGCCAAGATCACCTCTAATCCGCCCTGAGGACGCTCAACCCTGGTGAGGAGATGGCGGAGCGTCTCTAAGATGATCTCCTGCTCGTTGGGAAGATAAGCCGCCACGATATAGGTGCATCGGGGAATGGACGGCTCCTTCTGGGGGCGGCCAGGACTGCCGACGGCCAGAGGCTGACGAGCCAGCTGCGCCACGCGTCCAGAGCGCGCTCGCAGCCATTGCCGCCGATGTAAGGGCGTATACCAAAACCCGGCGACCAACGCCTCGGCGATGATAATCAGCGAACTTACTAAATAGCCAGTCGGGATCAAGAGGTGCAGTGCCAGCAGGTCCCAACCGTTGAGCAGAATAAAGTAGTAAAGAATCGTGGGTAGACCAATCGCCACAACGTGGGTGAAGACAGCCTTATCCACCGTGTGGCCAAAAATCACAATAGGATTGCTCAGGAATCCTCTTTTCATGGAATCTTGACCGCTGATTAGTTTACTGGTTGCCGGACGTTGGCTTCGCATGATTGTTCCCGCTGAATCAAGATATTTGGTCCCAGGTGATATTGACTCTGGATTCAGTGCTACAAAGCGACATGAGAAACCTGCCCTGCTCAGCCAAGCAGAGTCCTCTCAGAGCGTTTAGGCTGAATTTACAGTAACGACCAATCTTTGCCTCTCTCCCTACAGAAGGAGTCAGCAGCAAGACAATCCATTGTTTCCGTCAACCCCGTAGAGCATCCAAAAAATAATCCCCATTACTGGGGAGAACTGCGGCCCTTGTGTCAGAGATTCATTAACTTTGCTGGCCCCAGTTTGCAGTATCGCAGACCACTAAAGTAAGTCAGACTCAGATAAAGCTTGAACCAATGCCTCGACCGTGGGGAAGAGGCGGACAGAATACTTGAGCATCAAGTTGGGATAGCTTGTTCGATCTGCGCAGGGGAAGGCCAGCTCACTGCGAACTGCGTAGATAGGCTTACCTTGGGCGGCAGCATAGCCCACCTCAAAGGCAGTGCCACTGTCCACGTCCTGACCGGACAGATTGGCGACCACCAGACGGCTCTGGTCAAGCGCTTGCAGACAAGCGTCGTGAATCGCCCGTTCCTCTGATGTTTGCACCACGTCTTCCTGCGGTAAAAAGACGCGCCCAAGCGGACTCAGCGCAGTCGCCAACTGCTTCTGATAAGCTCGCTCGTAAGCGTTGAACAGCGGTCCCGCCACGTAGAATTCGTAGTCCATCGTTTGCAGGTATAAAAACACCAATAGCTGGGCAAAAGCGCCAACGCCCGCCCAGCTAGAAGCTCGCCCGATTTTACAAAAGACTCACAGGATCAGCCGAGGCCGCAGCCCGGGCTCCAAACTTGGCTCAGTCTTCGTAAACCCGGCACTCGTCGGCTCCAGGATTCTCGTCGCAGTATTGCTGCAGCGAGTTTTTCTGGGTTTGAGCCTGCTTCAGCTTCTGGTGAGAAGCTTCGGCTTGCAGTTCCTCAACTGCATCCCAGGCAGCAGCACACTCCTTGGAGGTGGTACCACTCACATCACAGGCCGCACGGGCTGCCTCGACCTCTTCCTGAATCTTCTGTTGGATATCGCTCATGGCTCCTGAGGAAGGACTGCTCACTGGCAGGTCCTAAACAGTGGGTATATGTACCAGTATATGGGACCCGCTTCGTATCCTGGTTAGGGCGGTTTCCCGAACCAGCCTATCATCCTGGTCTGGGGCTGCGATCTGCCGGATAGAAGTTTAAGATTCGATTCAGGTTGCCAGCTCTGGCTCGGTCGCAGCCAGGGCCGGGGGTGCCCACGGTAGAATGACAGCCAGAGCCCTGTCCCTTTGCAACGAGAGCCAGAGAACTCCTATGACCTCATCGCCTCCCGAGCTATCCTCCTCAGAATTGGGAAGCTCCCCCGGCCCTCTGGCTGAACCGCTTGCAGAAACCCCAGAGGACGAAGCCCCCGACGATGTCGAGATGTCGCTATTCGACCATCTAGAGGAGCTACGTACGCGCATCTTCTACGCGCTGGCGGCGGTGTTAGTCGGCATCGTGGGCAGCTTCTTCCGCGTCAACGAGATTGTGCGCATCCTGGAAGGCCCGGCGCGAGGAGCCAAACTGATCCAGCAGTCGCCAGGAGAGTACTTCTTTGTCTCGCTCAAGGTGGCGGCCTACAGCGGTCTGTTGGTGGCCACGCCTGTGGTGATGTACCAGATCGTCTGCTTTGTCTTGCCTGGTCTGACCCGCCGCGAGCGCCGTTTCCTGGGGCCGATTGTCTTCGGCTCTAGCCTCTTGTTTGTGGCCGGTCTGTGCTTCGCTTATGTAGCTTTGATCCCGGCAGCGCTGAACTTCTTCATCAGCTACGGCGCGGATGTCGTGGAGCAGCTCTGGTCCATCGACCGCTACTTCGAGTTCGTGTTGTTGCTGCTGTTCAGCACAGGCTTGGCCTTCCAGGTGCCGGTGATCCAGATGCTGCTGGGGCTGCTCAATGTGGTTAGCTCTGCCCAGATGCTCAAAGGCTGGCGCTATGTAATCTTGGCGGCAGCGGTCTTGGGCGCAGTGCTGACCCCCTCAACCGATCCCCTAACCCAGAGCTTGCTGGCCGGGGCGGTCACGGGGCTCTACTTCAGCGGCATCGGCCTGGTAAAGCTGGCCGGCAAATAGCACGAGCGACAGGGCTCGATTACCCCATTAAAATAACGATTTAACGCTGGGCTCTTTGTAATCAAGCTCTTTGAGCTTTCTAAGGATGCGGGCGAAGTATTCCTGCAGGTAGCTCTCCAGGGTGGTGGTGGACTCCGGTGGGATGCCCAATAGCTCATAGACCCCCGCCATCTCGGCCTCCAGGGGCTTGCCGCTGGCCAAGACTTCGGCAAACGCCAACCGATCGGCTAGGTTCCAGCCCCACTGGAAGAAGCGCGCCACGCCTCGCACACCTCGCAAGAGATCGATGGGCATTCGGCTGATTCGTGCTTGCCGCCCCGATAAACGCTCGCATAGACGAATGATCTCGTAGGGTCCCCAAGCGCGTGGACCCGCCAGCGGCAGGCGCTTGCCCGCAGCCTCGGGGTGGTTCAGAGCGGCGACTGCGAATCGGGCGATGTCCTGCGTATCCATGTAAGCGATCGGCGAGGCTTCGCCGGTTACCCAGACTGTCTGGTTCTCCAAGATCGGGATGGCGTACTGGCCGATCAGCCCCTGCAAGAAACCGCAGGGGCTCAAAATCGTGTAATTGAGCCCACTCTGGGCTAGGAACTTCTCCGTGCAGGCTTTGATGTCCATCAACGGCACGCTCGGGTACTGCTCTGCTCCCAGAATCGAGAAAAAGATATACCGCTCCACCTGGGCAGCTTGGGCGGCCTGGATCAACGCGACCTTGCCGTCCCAGTCCACCTGACGGATGCTGAGGCTATCCGTAGGGCGGGTGGTTGCGGCGTCGATCACCGCACTCACCCCGGCCAAGGCGTCAGTCAGGCTACTGGGATTGCACAGGTCGCCATAGACTAGCTCCGCCCCCCATTCCCTCAAGAAGGCAGCCTTCTTGGCGTTGCGGATCAGGCAGCGGACAGAGCGCCCTTCATCTAGAGCCCGACGGGCGACCTGCCTTCCTAACGTGCCAGTGGCACCCACAACTAATAGGCTCATAAGGGACCAGATGAGAAGGAATAGGGATAGGATTCTTAACTTTTGCTAAAAGCTTATCAGAAATCGTTCACAGGGGACGAGCCGCGAGGCCGGGCGTAGCCAGGGGAGCCCTCCCCCCGTAAGCCCTGTGGCACCGGGTGCCTTTTCTTAGAGAGCAACTCAGAGAGTTCATGGGGAACCCTCAGCCAAGGCCGCAAACTGGGGAGAACAGTCGCTAGAATTGTTAGACGAACCGAACACACAGGAACTTTGTTCGCCGATCTCCGCCAAGGTTCCCAAGCAGTGCGCTCTTGGCGTTTGAGATCGCCCGTCCAGAGAGATTGAATCCTACGAGGAGACAGCGAGCATGCTACACCGCAAGATTTATCAACTCTGTCGCGACGGGAGTGATGTGTGGATCTACCTGCGCGACCAAGGGCGATGGCTGGAGCGAGCTCGGATCCTAGACATTGAAGGCGATGTCGTCACCCTGCGGTATGAAACTGAGGATGAAGAGGAAATCTGTGCCTGGGAGGAGATGGTTCGCTTGGAGAGCATCGGTGCTGTGACCCAAAAGCTTTCCGTAGTGCCCAAGGGCAACCTCTCCGCCAGCGAGATCTTGGTCGCCGAAGACTGTCCCGAGGCTGAGCAGATTCACAAGCGCCGCCCTGAGGTGAATCCAGACTAGAGCAAAACCTGCGGCTTGCCCGCCCAAGGCCTGCTCAAACTGCGAGTTCGGCGTTAGCATATCTTTCAGGAGTGGGGACTTTGTACTCCCTTGACCCCCCTACTGCCATCTGTGCAACCCCAGAAGGTTCAGAAGATAGACCTCAGCGCCACTTACCCCTGCCCCTGTCGACGGCGAGGGCAAATCGTGCCGATTGTGCTCACTGAGGCGTTTGGCTGCGAGCGCTGTCAGCAGATCTTCGTGGTAGAGGAGGGGGGTTACTCGCTAGAGCAGCTATCCACCAGCTACCCTTACAAGCGTGCCTGGCACTGGACAGGCCACCAGTGGGACTCCGCCAACCGCGGTCTGGGAGATAACTATTTGACTCTGGCGATGACCTTTGTGCTGGCACCGCTACTGCTCTGGTTGCCCCTGGCCTTGCAGGTGTCGCTCGGACCAGAGATGATTCTATGGTCGGTGGTCACTCTCCTGCTGGCGGTGATTCCAGCGGTGATGGTGTGGCTGGCCTTACGCCGACGCAATTAGGCCACACTCGGACTGACCATGCGCTCCGAACGGTTTGATTCCGACTCTTTTGATCTGACAGTCGCCGTCCGCCAGGCCCAACGGGCTTCTGTCTACCTGGCGGCGACTTCTGGTGCGGTGCGCAACCGCGCCCTGCTACTGATGGCCGATGCCCTACGCCAACGGCAGAACGAAATTTTGGAGTGCAACACCCTGGATCTAGAGGTCAGCCGCGAGATGGCGATCCCTGATTTGGTGCTGGACTGGCTAAAACTGACCCCGGAGCGTCTGGCAGCGGCGGTGGAGTGCTTACACCGCTTGGTCGAAGCTCCCGATCCCTTGGGACGTACTGAGGCGGGACGGGCCCACCCCGAGGGTTACCTGCTCAGCCAGCGGCGGATCCCATTGGGGGTAATTGGACTGGTCTACGAGGCGTTCCCGGATCTGGTGATTGTTGCAGCGGGTCTGTGTCTGAAGTCGGGGAACAGCTTGGTACTCAAGGGTGGCAGTGAGGCCAGTAACTCCAGCACAGCAATTGTCCAGGCGATCCAGGAGGTTCTGGACCGTGCAGAGTTGCCCGAAGGTTGCCTAGAGCAGCTGCCCTCAGATCAAGGGGAATTGATGCGAGAACTGGCCACCCAGGACCGCTACCTGGATCTGGTGATTCCCTACGGTCGACCTAGCCTGGTGCAGCAGGTGGCCCGGCAGGCGACGGTGCCGGTCCTGACCCCCGCTTTGGGCAACTGTTACCTCTACGTGTCGGTGTCTGCCGCTATCCCCCTGGCAGCTCAGGTAATCTTAGACAGCCATCGCAGCGAACCCGATCCGGTCAACGCGATTGAGAAGGTTCTACTGCATCCGCAGCTGGCTGTGGATGGCTTCGAAGAATTATGGCGACGCTTAGAGGAACAGGGACTGGAGGTGCGCGGCTGCCCACTGTTGAGCGAGCGCTATCCGGGGATTAAGCTCGTGGAGGCTGGAGAATGGGAGAAACCCTACCTGAGCAATGTCGTCGCCTGCAAGCAGGTGGCCGATCTGAGCGAAGCGATCGTCTGGATCAACCGCAACAGCAGTGGCCATGCTGACGGCATTGTGACCGACTCCTATCGCGAAAGCCAACGCTTTGCCGCTGAGGTCAACAGCGCTTCGGTTTGGGTGAATGCCAGCCCTCGCTTCCTGCGCAACACCGGCCCCGGCGGCACAGTGCGCTTAGGCATGGCCAGCCGCAAGGGGCGTACCAGCTCTAACCTGCGCCGCCCTACCCAAGCAGGCCCAATAGGGTTGGAGGAGCTCACCACCGTCAAGCAGCTGATCCAGGGCAGCGGCAATCTGGATTAGAGGCAGCGCCGCGCCTGCGGCGCTGCCTCAGGCTGTTGTGAAAGGCTCTAAGGCGTAACGCAGATGGTTTGAGCCAGAGCTTCGACTAAGCTACGCACGACGGCGATCATAGCGACTTCGCTGTCAAGCTGATTCACCGCCGAACCCACGCCGACGCCACGAGCCCCCGCCGAAATTGCCATCGGCACGGTGACGTTGGAGAGCCCAGAGGCACACAGGACAGGCACCGACACAGCACGGCTGATCTCCACGGCGGCAGCCAGGGTGGGGGCGGCTTTCTCAATCAAGCCCAGGGTGCCGCTGTGGTGCGGCTGGCTGCTGGTGCCGCCCTCAGTCTGGATCAGGTCAGCGCCAGCGGCCACCAAGTACTCCGCCAGATCTGCCTGCTGGTCCAATGGCAGTGTGTGCGGCACGGTCACCGAGAGGGTCACCTCGCTGCCCAGCAAGGCTCGGGTGCGCTGGGTCAGGTCCAAGACCTCGGCAGCGCTAAACGTCCGTCCCTGGGTGTAAAAGCTGTCGAAGTTGCCAATTTCTACCAGATCTGCGCCTGCGGCAAGACCACGGGCGAGCAGCTCCGGTTCCACAGCTGAGACGCAGATCGGCAGGCGACACTGCCCGCGGGCTAGGCGTACCAGGTCGGGGTCAGCGGCGATGTCTACGAAGGTCGCGCCTCCCTGCTCTGCGGCCCGGACGACCGCCTGGACTCGCTGGGCATCAAAGTTGTTCAGGCCACTAATGACCTTGAGGGCTTGACGACGCTCAAAGGCAGCGCGCAGGGCCGGATGGATGGGCATGGTGAGTCCCTCGAAAAAGCGTACAAGTGACGTACGGCCCATTGTACGAGCTTCACGGCGTAGCAGAGCCGTCAGGCTGCCTCAAGCCGCTAAACTGACCCAGAAGAGAGTAATTAAGGATTGCCTGTGAGCGCCCCTGAGGACACCATCTTTGGCCGTATTATCCGTCGTGAGATCCCGGTTGAGATCGTCTATGAAGATGACCTCAGCTTGGCTTTCAAAGATATCAATCCTCAAGCTCCGGTCCATTTACTAGTTGTCCCAAAACAGCCCATCGCTCAGATTTCTCTGGCTCAGCCCGAAGACCAGGCTCTGCTGGGTCACCTTCTGCTCACAGCCCAAAAAGTTGCGCACCAGGCGGGCCTGGACAAGGGCTACCGCCTGGTGATCAACAATGGAGAAGATGGCGGGCAAACGGTCTACCACCTACACATTCACATCCTGGGTGGTCGCTTCATGACCTGGCCCCCCGGCTGACGCTGATCAATCTGAGCCTCGGCCTAGCAGGCCCCACTCCGATTCAAGACCACCTGGATGGTCTTCAGCAGCAGCTGAATGTCGTACAGCGGATGCCAGTTTTGCTGGTAGCGCAAGTCGAGGTTGACGATTTCCTCGAAGTCTTTGACTGTGGAACGTCCGTTCACCTGCCACTCACCGGTGATGCCTGGCTTGACGTTGAGCCGCTGCCAGTGGTGAGGCTTGTAGCGGCTGACCTCATCGCGGGTGGGCGGGCGGGTGCCAACTAGGCTCATCTCACCCCGCAAGACATTCCAGAACTGGGGCAGTTCATCCAAGCTAGTACTGCGCAGGATGCGCCCGACGCGGGTGATGCGAGGATCGTTCTCGTTCTTAAAGATCAGGCCCTTGGCTTGGTTGGCGACCTGGCTCTTGAGCTGGTCGGCGTTGCTAACCATCGAACGCAGCTTCCAGACCATGAACGGCTTGCCCTGTAAGCCGAAGCGCTCTTGACCGAAGAAAATTGGCCCTGGGCTATCCAGGCGAATGGCAATGGCCAGGGGGATGAGCGCCAGCCCCAAGATCAGCAGCCCGAGCAGGGAGCCCACAATGTCCAACGTGCGCTTGAAAAGGCTATGGGCCGAGGCGTGGGGAGCGTCCTTGACGGGCGTGGCGGTCGGCCCGAATTCATCGGCTGACAACCCTGCTGACGTTGCGGCCAGGCTAGAGTTGGGATCCGGTAGGAGACCTTGTGAGGAAAGCATCACGACACGTAAAGGGAATCGGGACTATGTAGGGCTGAGGAGCGTTCCGTGTAAATGCGTATGACCCACCCAAAATATAGGCGGCGAGCCCTAGCTGCGCATAGGCCAAAGATCCTGATTTCGCTAAATCTTCGTACTCGTTTTGGCAGGTTGAGCGGTGCAAAACCAAGCGGGCCATCTGAGGGTAAGGTCTGAATTTGAGGCAGCCAAACTGTAAAAAACTTTCTATGACCCGGTTTCAGACCTCAGAGGCTGGGCCTGTGGTGATCGGGGATCAGGGGACGCCCACTGGCAAGCCGCCAAACCTAACCCGGACGGGCAGTTGCTCCACATGAAGCTTGTGTAAAGGGGGAGCGCGAAGAACCTCCGTACAAAACTTAATCGGGGTCGAATAGACAGCCCTGATCGACTGGCGGTAGTCTGAGTGACAGACTGCTAATCCTGAGAAATTTCATCTAAGTTAACCAGGGAGAGGATATCGCATGGCTGTCCAACGTGGCTCTAAAGTCCGGATCCTGCGCAAAGAGTCTTACTGGTACCGTGACGTCGGTACGGTTGCCTCTGTGGACCAGAGCGGCATCATCTACCCCGCTATCGTCCGTTTTAACAATGTCAACTACGCTGGGGTGAATACCAACAACTTCGCCCTTAGCGAACTTGAGGAAGTGGGTCCCCCGCCCAAGACGGCTGCTGCTGCAAGGCCTAAGGCTGAGCCCAAGCCCCCGGCTCCGCCCGAGGGTTAATTGCGCGACGGGTTCAACCAGGGTTGGTGAGCCCAATCAAGCGTGGTCGGTTTTATTTTATTAGGCAGATTTGTCGGGATTGCCTGAACTCCCTGAGGTTGAAATCGTCCGGCGTGGATTGGTCCAGGCCCTGAACGGTCGGCAGATTCGAGGAGCAGAGGTGCTACTGGCACGCTCAGTCGCTTACCCCGAACTGCCGACCGAATTTATTGCGGCGCTCAGCGGCACGATGGTGGTCGATTGGCAGCGGCGGGGCAAGTACCTGCTGGGTGAGCTGGCACGCGATGGCGTCAATGGCGGCTGGTTAGGGATTCACTTGCGCATGACCGGCAGCTTGTGGTTCAACCCTGAAGCTCCGCCCTCGATTCATACACGCATCCGGCTGTTTCTGGACGGGGGGCAGGAGTTGCGGTTCAGCGACACGCGCACGTTTGGGCGAATGTGGGCGGTGCCTGCCGACTGCCCGGTAGAGCAGGTGATCACCGGCCTAAGACGATTGGGGCCGGAGCCGTTCGCGGAGGCGTTTTCGGCGGACTATCTATATGAGGCGCTCAGGCGTCGCCAACGCCCGCTCAAGAGTGCTCTGCTGGATCAAGAACTGGTGGCTGGGGTGGGCAATATCTATGCCGATGAGGCGCTGTTCAAGGCGGGCCTGCCACCGGACTTGCCTGGCAGCCAACTGACCCGCGCGCAAGCAGCCCGGCTCCAGGCGGCTGTGCGGGCTGTGCTGCAGGCGGGCATTGAGGCCGGGGGCAGCAGCTTCAGCAATTTTCAGAATGTACGGGGGGTTTTGGGCAACTACCTGGATGCAGCTCAGGTTTTCCGACGCACCGGTCAGCCCTGCCCGACCTGTGGCGGGCCGATTGCCCGGATCAAGTTGGCGGGGCGCTCGACTCATTTTTGCCCGGTCTGTCAGGCTCCAAACTTGAAAAATTGAGCTTTAGAATGCGGAAGGAAGGCTGAAGTCACGCTCAGAGCAAGCAATGGCATTCAAAAAAGGCGATATGGTGCGCGTGGTGCGCGAGAAGCTAGAGGGCAGCCTGGAGGCGCAGGCCAACGATACCCGCTGGTCTCCTTACGTGTTTGAGACGCAAGGTGAGGTGTTGGAGCTGCGCGGGGATTGTGCGCTAGTCAAGTTCGGCCAGGTGCCGACACCGCCGGTCTGGCTCCAAGCTGAGCAGCTGGAAGCGGTGTAGCGGAAGGCGCTCGGGTTTGAACCACAAGTTCTTGAGAGCGCTTGGCCCGTAGGGCCAGGCGCTCTCTTGCTCGATTGCCCCAGCCGAGGTGCTGGCGGAGTAGTTGGGTGAGCGCTTTAAGGCGATTCGAGCTCGAGTGCCGAAGCTGAGCACTGAAACTCAGGCGTAGATCCTGGCGAGCGAGGTTCTGATTCTCATCCACGAGGCTCGGAACCTGGTGCGAGAGGTTCTGCGTCTCTCCTGCGAGTCTCGGAACCTCTCTCATGAGAATCGGCAGCTCTCCCACGAGCTTCAGAACCTCTCTCGAGAGCATCGGAACCTCGTTCACGGGATCTGGAATTCGGAGCATTCGGCTCAGACCTCGAAGCCTCCAGTCTGCAACTCGGCTCTGCGCGCTCAAGGCTCGGCATTTCGAACTATTTTCTCGACTTTCGAGGCTTTGAGCTCGGGAGAGCGAGTGCAGAACTCGAAGTCTGGAGCGGTGCTGGCTAACCTGGCGATTCCCCAGAGCAGGGTGATTTCGTGACTTCAGTGTCTTGCTGATGAATCAATCCGGGAGCGCTGCATCCCATGCTAGGTTTTAAAGACCAGTCTGACCGTCCCCCTAAGACTATGGTTTCTCAACTGCAATCCCAGAACCCATCGGCGGTCATTTACCCAGAAAGCGATGGGAAACCGATGGCGGACAATACCAAGCAGTTTCGCTGGATTGTGGTGATTCAGCAGAATCTGGATTGGCTGTATGCCAATGACCCAAACGTATTTGTGGCTGGGGATTTGTTCTGGTATCCC
>JANNOU010000190.1:0-8956 GCA_031399305.1 Leptolyngbya sp. SOY_34_metabat_272 | reverse complement strand
CAACAGGGCGGACCATCGCAACCCAGGCTCTGAATGTAGCCCGATACCGCCGAAGACATACACAGGCGCGAATTGGCATCAAAGTTGTTGGTGCCCAAACAGCCCTTTTTATGATCATGCAGACCCTCAGCACTTCAACTTCAGAGAAAGGTCAACTGCTTAACCGCGATCCCTTTCTGGTTATTGAGAATGTTTCCAAGGTTTATCCCACGGCCAATGGCCCCTATACGGTGCTGGATGGCATCGATCTCACCGTCTATGAAGGGGAATTTATCTGTCTGATTGGTCACTCCGGCTGCGGCAAATCGACCTTGTTAGATATGGTGTCTGGCTTCCGTAGCCCCACGCATGGCGAAGTTCGCCTGCAAACCAAGCGCATCACCCAGCCCGGCCCTGACCGCATGGTGGTGTTTCAAAATTACTCGCTGCTGCCCTGGCTGACGGCCTACGAAAATATCTACCTGGGCGTGGATTCGGTCTATCCGGACAAGCCCAAGGCAGAGAAAGATACGATTGTTCAGGAGCATCTGGCGCTAGTGGGCCTGACAGACGCGGCCCACAAAAAGCCCGGCCAACTGTCGGGCGGTATGAAGCAGCGCGTGTGTATCGCGCGCGCCCTGGCGATCCGGCCTCAGATCTTAATTCTGGACGAGCCGTTTGGGGCGTTAGATGCGATCACCAAGGAAGAGCTGCAAGAGGAACTGCTCAAAATTTGGCGCGAGCATCAGGTGACCGTGCTGATGATCACCCACGACATTGACGAGGCCTTATTCCTGGCAGATCGTCTGGTGATGATGACCAATGGCCCGGCAGCTCAGATCGGTGAGGTGTTGCAGATTCCCTTCGCGCGGCCCCGCGAGCGCACTCGCGTTATGGAAGACCCAGAGTATTACAACCTGCGCAACTACGCGCTGGACTTTCTCTATCGACGGTTTGCGCATGATGACACCTGAGCTGCTGTGGTGAAAGACCCTATCAGAACTCTCTGCCCCTACTGTGGGGTTGGCTGCGGTCTGGAAGTCATACCCTCTGCACTCACCAAGGCTCCGGATCAGCCGGTGGGCAAGGTTCGGGGCGACCGTGCCCACCCCTCCAGCCAGGGCATGGTCTGTGTCAAGGGAGCCACGATTATCGAGTCCATTGACAAAGACCGGCTGCTCTATCCGATGCTGCGCGATTCTCTGGACCAGCCGTTCCGGCGTGTGAGCTGGGATACGGTGCTAGAGCGCATCGTCCAGCGCATTCAGCGGGTGCGGGCAACCCAGGGGCCGGAGGCGCTGTGCGTGTATGGTTCGGGGCAATTTGTCACGGAAGATTACTACGTCGCCCAGAAGTTGATCAAGGGCTGTTTGGGCACCAACAACTTTGATGCCAATTCGCGCCTGTGTATGTCTTCGGCGGTATCGGGCTACATTCAGAGCCTGGGTTGCGATGGTCCGCCCTGTTGTTACGAGGATCTGGAGCTGACCGACTGTGCGTTTTTGGTCGGCACCAACACGGCGGAATGCCATCCGATTGTGTTCAACCGCCTGCGCAAGCACCACAAACAAAACCCCCAGGTCAAACTGATTGTGGTCGATCCACGGCAGACGCCGACTGCTCAGGTAGCCGATCTACACCTGGCGATTCGGCCCGGCACCGACATCGATCTGTTTCATGGCATCGCCTATCTGCTGCTGCGTTGGGGCGAGGTCAATGACGAATTCATCGATGAGTGCACCCAGCAGTTTCCGGCGTTCGTCGAAGTGGTGCAGCACTATCCGCCGCCGGTGGTGGCGGAGCGCTGTGGCATTGCTGTCGCAGACCTGGAAACCGCAGCACGCACCTGGGCCAAAGCCAAGCGGGTGCTCTCGCTGTGGTCGATGGGCCTCAATCAGTCCAGCGAGGGCACGGCCAAGGTGCGCGCCCTGATCAACCTGCACCTGATGACCGGGCAGATTGGCCGACCGGGGGCGGGGCCATTTTCGCTGACCGGGCAGCCCAATGCCATGGGCGGGCGTGAGGCGGGGGGGCTCTCGCATCTGCTGCCCGGCTATCGCCTGGTGACCAACCCGCAGCATCGGGCCGAAGTGGAGCAGTTCTGGGGGCTAGCGGCGGGGCAGATCGCGCCCGCGCCCGGTCGCACCGCCTGGGAGATGATCACCGGCTTGGAAACCGGCGAGGTCGGTTTCCTGTGGATCGCGGCAACCAATCCGGTGGTCAGCATGCCGGACCTGGAGCGCACCAAGGCAGCGCTGCGACGCTCGCCGTTCACGGTCTATCAGGAGGCCTACTACCCCACAGAGACGGCGGCCTACGCCCATGTGCTGCTGCCCGCAACTCAGTGGAGCGAGAAGACGGGCACCATGACCAATTCGGAGCGCCGGGTGACCCTCTGCCCCGCCTTTCAGTCAACCCCCGGCGAGGCCCGCGAGGATTGGGCGATCTTCGCCGAGGTGGGGCGTCGGCTAGGCTTTGTCGAACAGTTTGCCTTCGCCGACTCAGCGGCGATTCACGCCGAATTTGTGCAGCTCACGCGCGGTCGGCCCTGCGAGATGACGGGCATCAGCCATCAGCGGCTGCAGGCGGGGCCGCTGCAATGGCCCTGCCGCGATTCAGGCCAGCTCAAGCCCGGCGAACCGGCCCGCCTCTATGCCAACCTACGCTTTGCCACCCCCGATGGCCGGGCGCGCTTCGCCGCCTGCCACTCTCGCGGTCTGGCCGAGCCGCCCGATCCGCAGTACCCCTTCGTGCTGACCACCGGCAGGCTCTACGGCCACTGGCACACCCAGACGCGCACCGGTCGCACCGAGAAGACGCGCCAGATGCACCCCAGCCCGTTCATTGAGATTCACCCCCGTGATGCCAAAGCCCTGGGCGTCCAAGGAAATGATTGGCTCGAAGTGCGCTCGCGGCGGGGCATGGCCCGCTTTCCGGCCCGGGTGACCCGAGCGATCACGCCCGGTACGGTTTTTGTGCCCATGCACTGGGGAGCGCTCTGGGCCGACCGCGCCGAAGCCAACGCCCTGACCCATGCCGCAGCCTGCCCAGACTCGCGACAGCCCGAGCTGAAAGCCTGCGCCGTGCAACTGATCCCCATCCCCAACGATCAGATTGCAGCAGACAAAAAGCTCCACTCAGAGGCCAACCAGACCAGTCTGGTCCGCTGACTTTGCGCCTCTGAACTCGAGCAGCGCGGCTGCGCACTCGGCTGGCGCTGCACTCGGCTCGAAAGTCTTAGCCCCGGGCTCGCAGCTTGCAGCTGCAAACTCGCAAGTCGCAGCAAAAAGCCCGAAGTCCCGAGCAAAAAGCCTGGAATCTGAAGCCCCGAGCCCGAAGTCTGAATTTCAGACCTCGGGCTTCGGAGCAACCAGCTCGGACCCCAAGGCTCAGGACCGAATCGCACCAACCTAAGCGTGCCACTCACCCGTTGCGCAGGGGGTCTGGGGGAGGCGCCTCGTCCCCCAGTGGGGGGTTTGGGGGGCAAACGCCCCCCAAGTCCGGGTTCTCTCTAGAATCCCTAACTTCCCTAACCCAGCGCCCTTCGCCCCAGGACCCGAACCAGCCTGCAGTCTGCTAAGGAGTCTGCCAAGCCCGCTGGTGATAAGCCCCTGGCTCGGCCAGAAGATCGACCGGCTCGTGGCCGTGTGAGTGCCCATGGTCATGGCCGTGCCCAGGCTCGTGCCCATACGCAGGCTCGTGCCCATGCCCATGCGGCTCCCCCGTCTGAGCAGGCGGCATCAGGCGGAACTTGCACATTTCGCAGTTCATGTGCACCTCACCCACCTGCGTTTCGCGCTCCCGCTCCCGCAGCAGCCGGAACAAGTCCGGGTGCAGCCCGATCTCCGGCAGACAATCCATCTGAACCTGCGGAAACTGGGCCTGCTCCAGCGCCGCCGTGTCGAAAATCTTCTTCACCAACACACCCGTAAATAGAAAATGCGGCAGCACAATGATCCGGCGCGGCTGCTCCCGGCGGGCGCGCCGGAAGCCCTCCTCCAGGCGCGGATGGGTAATACCGATAAAACAGGTCTCAATACTGGCGTAGCCACTGCCCTCCCAGAGCAGCCGCGCCAACTTGCAGGCGTCACCATTGGCATCAGGGTCACTAGAGCCCCGGCCCACAAACAGCAGCACGGTTTCTGAGCGCGCAATGCCCTGAGGATTGTGCTCGGGGCGATCCAGCTCCGCCAGCCGCCCCTGCCACAGATCCAGCAGACTGGGCGTAATGCCGAAATGCCGCCCATAGTGGAATTGCAGCCCCGGATAGCGCTGCTTGGCCCGGTCAAGCTCGTTCGTGACATCAAACTTGTTATGGCGAGCCGCAAACAACAGCACCGGCAGCACACTCAGATCCCAGTAACCTGCCTGCACACACTGATCGACCCCCTGCTGGATGCTGGGCGCAGTCAGCTCCAAAAAGCAGGGCCAGACTGGGCGCGAACCGTCCAGCGCCTGATAGGCCGCCGCAAAGTCCAACAAACTCTGCCGCCCATCCGCATCTCGGGTACCATGCCCAACCAACAATAGCGGACGCTGCAGCGGCAACGGCTCCAGCTCCAGAGCAGCAGAAACTAGGTTTTCCAACACGAAATCAGTCTCCTTCCCCGTGTGACGCAGGGAACAGAGTGAAAACTGTGCGGGTGGGTGTTCTGGCTCGCCTCCAGCGCAGGGATAGACCTGCCCGAGGCTTCACAGTTGCGGCACAGCGCCGGATTCGCACCGGACTTTCCCCAGCTCCGTCAGTGGTTCACGGTTTGCGCTCCTGATTCTACCTGGCCTTGTCAAGGGCTGTTTGCCTGCCCCGGTTGCTCTCTTCTCTTCTCTGCCCGCCCAGGCGGTAAGTCTTGTCACCACTGGGCTGACCCGCTACTGAGGCACAATGCGCTCGCAGCGATAGCCCCGCGTCTTCCAGGCAGCCAGATCGATCTGGTCGAGGCGTTGCACCGTGCCGCACTGGGGCGTGTAGACCTGGCTCACCACCGCCCAACCCAGCGCGCGGGTCACATCCACCGCCGTCTTAAGCGGCGACTCCGTGTTGGCGGGCACCCCCCGCTCACCCATGCGGTCTTCGTCCAGCCAAATGCCCTTGGCCCCCAGCAAAATCCGCCCCAGCCAGCCCGCTCTGGGAAAGTGATTGCGGGTCGAGACCAGCCGCACATGGCGCTTGCCCCAGCGCTCCAAGATCGGCACGCTGTAGTAAAAGTTGCCGAAGGTCGAATCGGCGCACAGCTCCAGCCACACGCGGCTGATCGGCGCTGCATCGCGCTCAAAGATCTCCCAGATGCAGGGCGGCTCCGACCCCTGCGAGATCAAAATCGGGATCTGCGGCGCTTCACGGGCCAGCCGCGCCGCATACACTTCCCGCTGAATGCTGCCGCCCAGAACCAGCACCGCGTCCACCGGCTGTGCAGCGCTCAGCAGCAGCGAGGTGAGCCGCACCGATGCCCAAGCGACCAGAACCAGCAACAGCCCCAGCCAGATCCGCCGCCGAGACCGTTTGCGCACCCGAGGTCCCATTCTGCTCAGCTCTCCAGACCCCCGAGGTCGATTCAGTTCCCGCCCATTCTAGTCAAGCCCACGCGCGCCCTCCACGCGAGCCAGGCCAAAGCGGTAGCCCTTGCCGTAGATCGTATGGATTAGGGGTGCTTCGCCGGGGCCTTCGATCTTGCGGCGCAGCAGGCGGACCTGAGCGGCCAGGACGTTGCTTGCCGGGGTCTCGCCGCTGGCTTTGGTGGGCCACAGATGCTGGTAGATCTGCTCGTGGCTGAGCAGTTGCCCCGGCTGGCGCATAAAAAACTCCAGCAGCTGATACTCCTTCTCCGACAGCTCGATCAGACGTCCCTGACGATAGGCCACCTGGTTGTCACGGTCCAGCAGCAGGTCGTCTACCTGCAGGCGCTGCGGCTCGAGCGTGGGTGGGCGGCGCAGTAGGGCACGCACCCGCGCCAGCAACTCCCGCAGCTCAAATGGTTTGACCAAATAATCATCCGCGCCGCTGTCCAGGCCCTGCACCCGGTCATCCACCGTGTCGCGAGCGGTGAGGAACAGAACCGGCGTGCCATCACCGCTCAGCCGCAAGCCCTCGCAGATCTGCACGCCCGAGCGACCAGGCAGCATCCAATCGAGGATCAGCAGGTTGTAGCCCCCCTGCTGTGCTAGGCGGCTCCCCTGCTCACCGTCGTAGGCCACATCGACGCTGTAGCCTTGGTGCTTGAGCAGCCGCGACAGAGGGTCGGCCAGTTCCACCTCATCATCGACCAGCAGGATGCGCATACGGGTGATCGTGACACAGGATGGGCAATGAATAGATTTTGCCTATAGGCGGGCGCTAAGGCACTCTAAGACAAAGAGCAAACTTTCCACGCTCTATGCTCTAGTTTCGAGTTGTAAAATCCACCATCGTCTAGCCACGCTTGAGAGCTGCCAAAGAGAGCATTGACCTTGTAATATCCACTCAACTGCACGGTAGAAAAATCCCCTGCCTACGAGGATTGCACCACTGACCGTTGCTTGGCTAATGAAAAAAGCCAGCAGTAGGGTTGCGCAACTAGCGGTGTGGCAATCAGTTGTAAGCTGAGCCGTCTCCAATCCCTGTTTAAGCCCCTCTTCTAATCCCTCAGTTTTTGCCTTGCTACAATCCTATTTTCCTGCTTGCCGTCTTGCCTAGATCAAGGTCTTTGTGAATATGATTCTGTTCAAAATGAACAGAAAGGTGCTGCTGGCTGAGAAAACGTTCAGAGCAGATAGGTTCTCTCTCTTTAGACAGTGGCGAAAATCTGTAATCTCATTAGAGGCTAGGGCTGCTACACCTACTACAGCCTCTGCCCAAGGACACTATGCTTCACTTCCTGATCTCGCAACCGCTTTTGGCTGCTGTTCAAATCAAGCTTGGCATCAGTGGCCTGGCTGCTCTCCTGGCCGGGATCTTGATTCTGATCTTTCCCGGTATTCTTAACTTCATTGTGGCGGCGTATCTGATCGTGACTGGCCTCACCCAGGTTTTGGGTCTTTGACCCGTGCGCTAGCGGGGAGAGTCCACTTTGGTGCTCAGTTGCTCCAGCGCTGGCTGCGGGGGTCGCCCCTCGTGCCCATGAGAACCCAGGCGACGCCCGGCACCCAACAAGATGAAACCAAACGCACACAGGGAGAGGAGCTGAGCAAGGGTCATCATAAGCTGGCCAACCGGTGACTCGACTGTCCTCAGTTTAGCAATTTTTCACTTTCGCTTCATTTTTGAGGCGCTGGTTTCATGTTTCAGGCGTGGTTGTAGGCGGGGGCGTCGTAGCGGATACCCGCTCTCTGCCAGCGCTTGAGCGCTTCGCCCAGGCGGTCGCAGTCTGCGATCAGGCTGATGCGCACGTAGCCCTCACCGCCCGCACCGAAGGCGTTGCCTGGTGTGACCACCACGCCGGTCTGCTCTAGGATGTGTAGGGCAAAGTCAGTGGAGCCTATGCCTGGCGGGCAGGGGATCCACAGGTACATGGTGGCAAGCGTCTTTTGCAGGCTCCAGCCCAACTGGCTCAGGCCCGCGATTAGAAAGTCGCGGCGGCTGACGTAGCGCTCGCGTACTCGGTGCAGGTAGTCGTCGGGGAGGTTGAGCGCGGTTTCGGCGGCGGTTTGCAGCGCGGCGAAGATGCCGTAGTCTAGGTTGGTCTTGAGGGTGCGTAGGCCCTGGATGACGTGGCGGTTGCCGACTACGAAGCCGACCCGCCAGCCTGCCATGTTGTAGGTCTTGGACAGGGTGTGAAATTCGACGCCGATTTCTTTGCCGCCGGGGATTTCTAGTAGGCTGGTGGGCTGGTAGCCGTCGAAGGCCAGCTCGGCGTAGCAGAGGTCGTGCACTAGCAGGATCTGGTACTGGTGGGCGAATTCGACAATGTCTTTGAAAAAGTCGCGCGGTGCGGTGGCGGCGGTGGGGTTGCTGGGGTAGTTGAAGTACATCACGCGAGCGCGGCGGGCAACCGCTTCGGGGATGCTGGCTAGGTCGATTAGCCAGTCCTGCTCTGGTTTGAGCACGATCGGGTAAATTTCGGCTCCGGCGATCAGGGGGCCTCGGAAGTGGGCGGGGTAGGCGGGGCTGGGCACTAGCACCAGGTCGCCAGGGTTGATGTAGGCCAGGGCTAGGTGGGTTAGGCCTTCTTTGGAGCCGAGTAGGGGCAGGGCTTCGCCGTCGGGGTCCAGCAAGACGTTGTAGCGGCGCAGGTACCACTCGGTGATCGTGCGGCGGAAGCTGGCGGTGCCTTCGAAGGGGGGGTAGCCGTGGTTGCGGCTGTCGCGCAGGGCGGTAATGGCGGCTTCGACGACGGGTTCGGGGGTGGGGCCGTCGGGGTTGCCCATGCCGAGGTCGATCAGGTCGAGTCCTTGCTCGCGGGCTCGGGCTTTCAGCTCATCCAGGCGAGCGAACACGTAGGGGGGGAGGCTGCCTAGGCGTTGAGCTGGTTGAAGCCAGTGGTTGATCATGGCGGCTCTGGAGGTCGGCGGGCTGCCCAGCGGCGTTGGGTGTCTTAAACTTTACTACGCGGTTGGGGGCGGTTGGGGGCGACCTCTGGACGCCAGGGTTGGAGTTTTGGGCTTGGAGGGTTGAGGGATTGGCTTGGAGTTTGTGGCTCTGGGGTCGGGGTTTTGAGTGAGTTGCTTGGTCCTTTTGCCTGGTTGCTTGGAGTTTCGAGCAATTTGCTCGGAGTTTGAGGTTATGAGCTTGGATGGGCAGGCTCGGCACTCTGGCTTCGGAGGGCTGGGCTTGGAGGCTGGGGCTTGGGGCTTGGGGGGCTGAGATTGGGGAGAAGTCGGAGCTGCTAGAGAGAACCCGGAATGGGGGGCGCTTGCCCCCCAAACCCCCCACTGGGGGACGAAGCGCCTCCCCCAGGCCCCCTGCGCAAGGGGTGAGTGAGATGTTGGGTGGGTGCCTGTTTGGGTTGAGTTTGGGGCTTGGGGGGGGAAGTGGGCGGTTTAGGCTGGGACTTCGGGGTGGAGG
>JANNOU010000055.1:0-28832 GCA_031399305.1 Leptolyngbya sp. SOY_34_metabat_272 | reverse complement strand
GGGAACGCCAATCCGGTTGCGGGGTCCCGCCGAGAGGGTCGCTCAGCAGCTGAATGCTCGATGTGATGGAGGATGCCCATGAGTCTTGGCAGTATGAATCACCTGTCCCTAAGCGTCAGCGACTTCACAAAGTCGGAACAGTTTTACGATTCAATTTTGAAGTTCATGGGCTATGAGCAAGTCGAGAAAACAGCTGATTTGATCCTCTGGTACAAGCCGCTCGGTGCGGCCATTACCATCTCCCCAGCCAACCCGACGTCCACCAACAGGACCCACGACCGTTACTCGCCAGGGCTGCACCATTTTGCCTTCGGTGCAGATAGCCGAGAGGACGTGGATAACTTTTACAAGCTGTTGCTGGAAATGGGAGCCACGATTCTAGATTCGCCCGCTGAATATAACCAGTATGCTCCTAGTTACTACGCTGTCTTCTTCGCGGATCCCGACGGCATCAAACTGGAACTTGTGCATATTCCGTTTGAGCCGTGAAGTCTGAAAGATGTTGAACCTGCTCCAATCTGTACTATCCTGATTGGGCAAGCCTAAGGGTAAGCGATCAAACACATTCGTTGAGCTGATGGTATCAATCGCTCAAGAGTTTGAAAAAATTGTTGGGGCTACGGGGATTTGTGTCTGGCAAAGCCTACCGCTCTGGCAGCAGGCGAATATCGTTCAGGCGCTGAGTGTGGGCACGCAGGTTGAGTGCCGAGTCTCTCCCCACAGCCCAGCCGAACTGGCCGAGGTGATCGCCTGCGCCCGTCAGCATCAATGGCGCATGTTGCCTAGCGGCAGTGGCAGCAAGCTGAGCTGGGGGGGGCTAGCGCCAGGAATCCATGGGGTGCTGAGCACAGAGCGTCTGAATCGGCTGGTCGAACATGCCGTGGGCGATTTGACCGTTACCGCAGAGGCAGGGATGAAGTTTGCCGATTTGCAAAAGACTCTAGCGGCGGCGGGTCAGTTTTTGGCCCTGGACCCTGCCTATCCAGAAGCAGCCACCCTTGGCGGCATCGTGGCCACCGCTGATTCGGGCTCCCTGCGCCAGCGCTATGGCGGCGTGCGCGATATGCTGCTGGGCGTCACTGTGGTCCGCGCCGATGGTCAAGTGGCTAAGGCGGGGGGGCGTGTGGTCAAAAATGTTGCCGGCTACGACCTGATGAAACTGTTCACCGGCTCCTATGGTACCCTGGGCGTCCTGACCCAGATGACCTTTCGGGTTTATCCGCTGCCCGAGGCTTCGCAGACGGTTGTTTTTTGGGGAGAGGTCAAGGCGATTGCCCAGGCAACACAAGCTCTGCTGGCCTCAACGCTGACCCCGATAAGCATAGATGCTTTGTCGGCGCAGGGGGTCGCTGATCTGGGTCTTGGGCAGGGGCTGGGCCTAGTGGTCCGCTTCCAGGGGTTTAGTGCCAGCGTGGAACAGCAGGTCAGTCGTTGTTTAGCACTCGCAGACTTGGTAAGTGTGCGATTCTCCGACGCGGATGAGGTTGCTTTCTGGCAGACATTACCCACCCTTTTGTGGCTCAGCGACGACCAGGCAGTAGTCTGCAAAATCGGCATTTTGCCCTCGCAGGTGGTTGCGGTCTTGGCACAGTTGGAGACGCTCGCCGCTCCCTCAAGCCTGGCGCTGGTGCATGTGGGCAGTGGGTTGGGTCTGTTGCGGCTCAACCAAGCCGCGCTCGAGCCTCCAGTGGTGTTGGCAGTTCGAGCGCTCTGCGAGTCAACTGGCGGTTTCTTGAGCGTTTTGACCGCGCCTAAGGCTTTCAAACAGCAATTCGAAGTTTGGGGGTACACCGGCAGTGGTTTAGAGATCATGCGCCGAATCAAGCAGCAGTTTGATCCGGACCAGCTTTTGAGTCCGCAGCGTTTCGTGAGCAGTATTTAGCATATGCAAATTTCAGAAAATTCTGCGGTAAGCCCAGCTAAACTCAGCGGTTTTGACGCTGAGTCGCCTCCCGATGCCAAGTTGATTGATGCCTGTGTGCACTGTGGGTTTTGCCTCTCGACTTGTCCCAGCTACCGAGTGCTCGGCAAGGAAACCGATTCTCCTAGAGGCCGAATTTACCTGATGGATGCGATCAATGAGGGGAAGGCTGCTCTCTCCACGGCAACCGTGCCTCACTTCGACTCCTGTCTGGGCTGCCTGGCCTGCGTGACTGCCTGTCCGTCGGGGGTGCAGTATGACCGCTTGATCGCAGCCACCCGCCCCCAAATTGAGCGCCACTATCCGCGCAGTTTGCCAGACCGGCTGTTCCGGCAGTTGTTGTTTTCGCTGCTTCCCTATCCTCAGCGCTTGCGCCCTCTGTTGCTGCCACTGTGGGTCTACCAAAAACTGGTGCAGAAAGCGCTGCGCTCGACTGGATGGCTCAAGCGGCTCTCGCCGCGCTTAGAGGCGATGGAATCGCTATTGCCCGAGGTGCCGCTGAGCGCCTTTCGTGATTCGCTACCCACGCTGATTCCTGCTCAGGGGCCAAGGCGCTATCGGGTCGGGTTGATTCTGGGCTGTGTGCAGCGCCTATTCAACCCGAAGGTCAGTGAGGCAACCGTGCGGGTTCTGACTGCCAATGGCTGCGAGGTGGTGGTGCCGAAAGCGCAGGGCTGCTGTGCGGCGCTGCCTCATCACCAGGGACAAGAGGAACAAGCGAAAACTCTGGCCCGCCTGATGATCGACCGCTTTGCCGAGACACAGGTGGATGCAGTGATCATCAATGCCTCGGGCTGCGGCCACACCTTGAAAGAGTATGGCCATCTGTTGCGAGACGATCCGGAGTACCACCCAAAAGCCGAGGCATTCGCCCGCAAAGTCAAAGACGTCCAGGAATTTCTGGCAGAGGTGGGGCTCACAGCTCAATTGTCACCCCTCCAGGACCAGCCGCTGACCCTGGTCTACCAGGATGCCTGTCACATGCTACACGGACAAAAAATCAGTGTGCAGCCTCGACAACTCCTGAAACAAATTCCAGGTGTTCAGCTGCGCGAACCACTTGATGCGGCTTTGTGCTGTGGCAGTTCTGGAGTTTACAACTTACTCCAACCAGAGGTGGCAGACGAACTGGGCCGCCAGAAAGTTGAGAATCTGCTGAAGACCGGAGCGTCGGTGATCGCTTCAGCGAACATTGGTTGTTATGTTCAAATTGTCAAGCATCTGCAGCAGCAGGGTCAAAACGTCGCCGTACTGCATCCGATGGAACTGCTGGATCGTTCGATCCGGGGCATCCAACTTTAACTTTTTGACTACTTTTTCTTTACCTAATTCTGATTAGATCACTCTTTCTTTCTCAAGAATTTAAGACAATACGGAAAATTCAGATGATCTTCATCATTGCTTCATACATTCAAAAAATCTATACAGATTCATCTGAGTCTGGACTTATCTCATCTGATCTGTGCGATAGCATACAAAAGTGTCAAGCGGTTCAGTGGGATTGCGGCAACTCCACTCTCAGAGAGGGCGATTAGTTCAGTGGGAACGCAGGTTTTTCCAGCCAGAGAGACCACATTGATAAACTTGGGGAAAACAGTGCTCCAACTCAGCCTAGACCAGCTCACCCCAGACTCCGTACTAGCCGATCTCCCCGCCCATAAATTTCAAGCGAGTCTTCATACTCCAGGGCAGTTGATTATCCAGACATTTCGCGACCGACCTGAGTTGCCAGGGGTCGTCGTGATTGATGATTTCGGGACGATGGTTGGCGTCATTTCTCGCCGCATTTTCTTTGAGCAGATTAGCAAGCCTTTTGGTTTGGAGATTTACTCCAGGCGGCCGATCCAGATTTTCCTAAAAACTTTAAAAATAGAGCCCTTAGAGCTATCTAGCAACCATCCCATTGGCCAAGCGGCAGCGATTGCATTGAGTCGTCCATCAAATTTGCTGTTTGAACCTGTTGTCATTGTGCAGCAGGGTCAACAGCCGTGCCTAGTCGATGTTCAGGTTTTGTTGCTAGCTCAGTCTCAAATTCTAGCGCTTGTCAACACTCTGGTGCAGCAACAAAAGCAAGAAATGAGGCTCTATGTGGAACGCCTGCAAAGAGAGCAGGGAAAAGTCAAAGAATACACTCGCCTGCTAGAGGCGAAACAGCTTGAAAGCCAGCGGCGCAATCGACTCTTGGAAGCACAGCGAGATCAATTGTCGAAACAGGCGCAACAAATCTCTGAACTCAATCAACGCTTTGTTCATATTGGTCGACTACTCACCCTCGAAGGTCGCGAGACCTTTCAAGCCACGTTTACAGCAGTGGATGCGATCTGCCAAAGCATGGACAACATTGTTCTCAGTGGCCATGCTTTCGTGCGAGAACTGGAAGCTGTGGACAAGGCCACGGGCTTGATCGAGCAGGTGAGTAAGCAGGTTCGTTACTTGGCCACGCGAACTGCGGTAGTTATGAACCAGTCTGGGGGCTCCATCTCCACCTTCAGTCACTTGACAACCGAGATCGCCAACCTAGGACGTCAGATCTCTGAGGCTGGAGAGCAAGTTCACCAAATTTCCACGCGCTTCAAAGCTCGCATCAAGGACCTGGCAAAGGTAGCTCGAGAGGGTGAGAGTATCGCCCGTTCGCTGGATCAGAAAAGTCGGCAAACGGAAAAAACTCTGGC
Organism: Leptolyngbya sp. SOY_34_metabat_272; assembly: GCA_031399305.1. Taxonomy (GTDB): domain Bacteria; phylum Cyanobacteriota; class Cyanobacteriia; order FACHB-261; family FACHB-261; genus FACHB-261. The sequence goes on along the minus strand of JANNOU010000055.1, from coordinate 24,239 downwards.
CGAGTTAGAAAAGCTGGTCAGTGAACAGGGCAAACCAGAACTTCAACCTGTCCCCAGCAAAACCGCCTAGACTCCCTGAACCCTCAAACCTGGATCGGCACACTGGCTGTTTGGCGTGAGGCAGTGGCAACCAGCCATTTACCACCCGAAGGAGCCAAGGTTACGCCCCGGCGAATCGGCCGCACTGGCCGTTGGTGGGCGAGCGCTAGCTCAAAGCGTGACAGAATCGTCGCCAGGACCAATTTCAGCTCGAGCTGAGCGAAGGCTGCGCCAATGCAGCGACGGTTGCTGCCGCCAAAGGGGAGATATTCGTACGCTGAGAACTGTCGTTCTAAAAAGCGCTCAGGCCTGAAGCGGTGCGGTTCTGGGTACAGGTCTGCGCGGCGATGAGTCAAATAGATACAGGGGGCTAGCAACGCGCCTGGCTCAAATTGGTAATCCATGACTTGAATCGGTCGGGTGACGATGCGCACTAGCGTGAGCAACGCAATCGGATAAATGCGCAGTGTCTCCTGGCAAACTGCATTCAGGTAAGGCAATTTAGCAATTGCGCTTGGGTCCGGAGCGCGGCCCAGATCATGGAGTTCCTGCAATAGGGGATCTAGGGTTTCTGGCTGTCGATGCAGCCAATACAAAGCCCAAGTTAAGGCCGAGGCGGTCGTTTCGTGCCCCGCAACCAAGAGCGTCATCAATTCGTCGCGTAACTCCACATCGGTCATCGGCTGCCCTTGTTCATCGCGAGCCGACATCAGTAAGCTTAAGATGTCATCGCCTGAACAATCGCCCTGATCACGACGCTGTCTAATCTCAGCGTAGAGCAGATTATCAATCTTTCGTCTCTGTCGTACAAAGCGGCCCCAGGGACTCCAGGGACCTAAATCCTGTTGTAAAAATGGGAAAAACAGCAAACTGGAACTCAGAGGCGAACCGGTGACATCTAATAGGGTGGCGAGCAGCATCCTGAGCTGCTGAAACCGTTCGCCTTCAGACAGGCCAAAGACTGCTCGTAAAATTACCCGCAGCGAAATTTCTTGCATGGAGGAGCGTGCCGAGAACGGTTGGTTTAGCTGCCACTGACCGCTCACTTGCTCTGTGATCTCGCAGATCAATTGGCTGTAGGCTCGCATTCGCTCGCCATGAAACGGCGGCGTGAGCAATCGTCGCTGACGCTGGTGGCGTTCGCCGTCGAGCAGAATCAGCGAGTGTTCTCCCAGCATGGGCCGTAAAATGCCATTACTGCGGCCTACATCAAACGATTCCGGAGCCATTGTGAAAATCTCTTGAATCGCCTGAGGGTCGCTGAAAAAGATTAGCGGCGAAAAGCCGCTCAGCTTGGCTGTGAAGGGATCGCCATAGCGTTGGGCACAGGTCTCTAGGAAAGTCGCAGGGCGCGCAATCCACTCGATCAATTGCAGCAGACCAGGGGTCTGTGGCCCATCTGGCAGTTTCATGGCAGCGTTCCTTACAACCTCTGGTTCCAGCATGATGACCTACCCCCCTCACCCGTGCTGATTCCCCTGATCAGGGCGACAAGCAGGACCTATAAGACCTTGTAACATAACGGCTGTACGATGAGCAGTGAGCTGCTCTGGCGGCCCATTTTTAGCAGGTAGGTATTTCAGCATGACTGCACTGACCCCGAAGGCAACGAGTCAAGCCCCTGCCTTTTGCGAGGGAATTCAGTACTTCGGTGAGCCGCTGCCAGGTTTTGAGACCTACGGACAGGACCCCGCCATCTCCGAAGGCAGCGTGGCCATCGCCAGCTCCAGTGATCCGGCAGCGGTGTTTCAGACTCTTTTGGCGGCTGATGCCCTGCGCTACCTGACGTTGCAAGTCACGGCCAGCAAGGCCTCAGGGCACCCTGGCGGCTTCGCCAGCTCCGTCGAGGCCTATGCGGCGCTGGTCATGCTAGGCCACAAAAATATTCTGACCGAAGTCGGCCATCACGCCCCCGGCTTCTACAGCGCTCTGTTCCTGGACCGCTCGTTGGAAGACATGGGCATTGTCACAGTGGCCCAATTGCGTGAGCGCTTCCGCGAAAAGCATGGCCTCCTGGGACACCTCTCCGGCTACATTCCCGGGATCCTTGGTCCTGCGGGTCCCTTGGGCCAAGGGCAACATTTCGCCATGGCGGCGGCCCTGCTGCACCGCGACAAGCTCTTCCCCTTCACGCTGGGCGATGGCGGCTTAGGCGAGCCCTACATCGTGAGCGCGATGGCCCACTTCCACACGGCCTTCCCCCAGGTGACCAATTTCCTGCCGGTCCTGATCTGGAATGGCTACAGCCAGGAGCACCACAGCATGGTCTCCACCCAGTCCAACCCACGCATGACCGGCTACTGGCAGGGCAACGGCTTTGAGGAAGTCATCCTGGTGGATGCCAAGGAGTTCGACGATCAGGCTCAGCCCGGTGCTTACGTCGATAGCACAGCGTTTTCGATGGGGCAGCGGCTGGCGTTCACCCAAGCCGTGCTGGAAGCGGCTGACCAAGCGGCCCGCTCGGCGCTCGGCGGCAAGCTCACGGTGCTGATTATCAAGCAGCTCAAGGGAGCCGGAGTGCATGCGCGGGGCGCAAAGTCGCATAACCTCTACGCCTACCACACCTTGGAGAACCCAGAGGTGGTCAAGGGTTTGCAGACTCGCGCACTCACATCGCAAGCCTGGCAGCTGGTGCGCACCAACCTCGAACGGGCGGGCGGTGGTCCAGCGGCCAAGACCGTGGTGACCGAGTTCGTCCTGCCGTTGCCGGAGCTGGGGCCACTACCACTTGAAGAATTCTCGGTGGGCGGCGAGCCGAAGGTCTCGACCACCGCCATGGGCCGCTTGGTTGCCGCTGTGGGTCAGGCGGATCGCGCTTATCTGGTCTCCAATGCCGATGGCAATGAAGCGTCAGGGATTGCCAATATCAACCAAGCGCTGCGCATCATCCACCCCACCCCCGACCCGCTCTATAACCAGGAGCCCAATGGGCAGGTCTATGAGCCTCTGAGCGAAGACGCTTGCGCGGGGCTGGCGGCAGGGCTGGCTCTGATGGGCAGCCGCAGCCTATGGTGCTCCTATGAGTCATTTGCGATCAACGGCCTGCCGATCTGGCAAACCGTGACCCAGGCGATGGCAGAACTGCGTCGTCCCACGCCTTCGACGATCACCCTGTTCACCGCAGGCGCGTTGGAGCAGGGGCGCAACGGCTGGACCCACCAACGCCCGGAGATCGAAGCCTACTTCGCGGCGATGATGCGCAACGGCAACGTGTTTCCCCTGTTTCCCCCAGATGCCAATAGCATCCAGATCGCCTACGAGTGGGCGTTGACAACGCACAACAAGGGCATCGTGATCACCGCCAGCAAATCACCCTTGCCAATCCGTACCACGTTTGAGCAGGCGCGTCAGGCCCTGGCCCAAGGCGCGGTGACCCTCCAGGAAACCGCAGGCAGCCAGACCGTGGTGTTCGCTGTGGTGGGCGACATGCCCCTGATACCGGTGTATGAAGCGGCCAGTCAATTGGCCGCTCAGGGCATCGGCACTCGGGTCGTTTCAGTGGTGAATCCCCGTCGCTTGTACCGCCCCCACGATGTTGCCTGGGACAGTTGTTCCGAGCCGGATGGCGAATTTTTGGACGATGCCGGATTTGAGGCGCTGTTCGGTGGCACGGCCCTGATTGGCGTCACCGGTGGCGGCAGCGGCATTTTGGAACCGATTTTGCTGCGCTCAAACGTCAAGCGAGACACCTTCGCCTGGAAACGGGGTGAAACCACTGCCACGCCAAGCCAATTGATGGAATTCAACGGCCTGAGCGCTGCCACCTTGGCGGCGCGAGCCGTGGCTTTGGTACAAGAATAATGGGGCTTTATGCAAACGTCATCTTCCCACGCTTGTTGGACTGGGAGATGTCTCAGCCGTTGATCACCCGACACCGCCAGAGCCTTTTGTCTGAAGCGCAGGGCGAGGTGTTGGAGATTGGCTTTGGCACAGGATTGAACTTACCGCACTACCCGAAACACATTCAAAAAATCACGACTGTTGAGATTAACGCCGGGATGAACTCTCGGGCTCAAAAGCGGATCCGCGCGTCGTCTTTACATGGAGGCTACCTCAAGGACGATAGGCTACACCTACCGAGGCCTTGCGACCAAGGCGGGTTAACCTCAGCGGTATATTAATGTTTCGGAGTGTTGCGATAATTTCTGCTGATGTTAATAAAATTTTCAGATTTGCTCGGTTTCCCCTCTATAATTAGCTGAAAGCATGGTTAGAGAGCGGGCGAGAGCCAGAGGTCTGGAGGCTCGTGGGTCTCTTCTGGGCTTTCGAATCTTGAACAACCAAGTGCAAAGTTGGGAGAAAGCAATCTATGAGCGCTAGCGATACAACCGCACTGGAACGCAACAGCGACGATGGTCCAGCAGCAGAAGGCTCGACTGGTGAGGCAGAGGTATCGAGCCCCGCTAGCATCAACACGCTCAAGGTCTACGAGCGAGGTTATCTGCCGATCCAGCGTCCGATCGGCCATTCGGATTTGCGGTTGATGGAGCACAGTGACCTGCCGGGCCACCGTCCAGTCGACCTGAGTCACTTTGAAGTATTTGCGATGCTGGGCAAACGCCCGATCGGGGCCAGTGAGTTGCAAATAGTTGAGATGCTAGGCAACCGCCCCATTATGGCCAGTGGCCTGCAGATCATGCCTGATGCCTATCCTCTGCCCAATAATCGCCCGGTGGCTTCCAATGACCTTGGTCCGGAGCCAGCGCTGATGGGCTATCTGGACTAGGTCAATCGGCGTTGGTTGAGCTATTGACGTTTCAAGCTAATCTTGGCCGCAGCGACGTGCAGGCTATGGCCTCTTGCTGCGGTTCTGTGCTGTGAACCTATGAACACTAGGCCCAAAGTCATTGTCTTGGATGACGATCCAACCGGCTCGCAGACGGTTCACAGCTGTCTGCTGCTGACGCGTTGGGATGAGGAGACCTTGCGCTTGGGGCTGGCTGACGACTCGCCGATTTTTTTCGTGCTGACCAACACGCGAGCGCTGACGCCGGACAAGGCTGCCGCCATCACCCGAGAAGTTTGCCGCAACCTCAAGCAAGCGCTGGCCGCTGAGGGGACCGAGGAATTTTTGGTGGTCAGCCGCTCCGATTCCACCCTGCGCGGCCATTACCCGATTGAGACCGATGTGATCGCTGAGGAGCTGGGGCCTTTCGATGCACATTTCCTGGTGCCTGCCTTTTTTGAGGCTGGGCGGATCACTCGAGACAGTGTGCATTATTTGCGGGTCGAGGGTGTGTCCACGCCCGTCCACGAGACCGAATTTGCCCGCGATTCTGTCTTCGGCTATCACCACAGTTATCTGCCCGATTATGTGGCCGAAAAAACTCAAGGCCGCATCGCAGCGGCAGCAGTAGAACGCTTTCTGCTGTCGGATATCATTCGTGGTGGCAGCCTGGAGCGCCTGTTGCAACTCAGCCATAACCAATGCGCGGTGGTCGATGCTGAAAATCAGGCCGACCTTGACCGTTTTGCGGCGTTTGTATTGACCGCAGTGGCTGGGGGCAAGCGCTTTTTATTTCGCAGCGCTGCCAGTCTGTTGACCTCTCTGGCCGAGCTGACGCCCCAGCCGGTGGCCGCCGAGGCGATGGCCCAATACGTGCGAGGCGGCCAGCCGGGCGCGGTGATCGTGGGCTCCCATGTCAAAAAAACCACTGAGCAGCTGGACCACCTGTTGCGGGAGCCGGGCGTGGTCGGGGTCAAGATCGACGTCACTCGGCTGTTGGAGCAGGCGGGCGATCCCAGTTCTGCGCTGCTGGAGCAAGCGTTGGCACAGGTGCAACAGGCCCACGCCGCTGGCCAAACGCCGGTGGTGTTTACCAGCCGCCAAGAGCTTTCCTTTCCAGAGGTGCAAGCGCGGCTGCAATTTGGCGAGGCGGTGTCTAAGTTGCTGATGGCGGTCGTGCACGGCCTGCCGCCAGCGCTTGGCTTTTTGATTAGCAAGGGCGGCATCACCTCCAATGATGTGCTGAGTAAGGGCTTGGGCCTGACTTCGGCGCGGCTGCTGGGTCAAATCTTGCCGGGCTGCTCGATTGTGCGCACGCCCTCGGACCATCGCCAATTTCCCGACTTGCCCGTGGTGCTGTTTCCTGGCAATGTGGGAGACGCCGATGGTTTGGCCACGGTTTATCGTCGCCTAAGTTCCCAGGAGCCAGCATGAAGGGCAAGCAGGTTTTGTTGACTGGCGGCACAGGAGGCTTGGGCCTGGGGGTGACGCCCACGGTGCTGGCTCAGGCGGCATTGGTCACCCTGCCCTACACCCAAGCCCGCCAAGTCGAACGCCTGAAGAGCCTGCTCTCGCCTGCCGATCTGGCAAGGGCTCGCTTTGTGCCTGCCGATCTCAGCAGCGAAGCCAGTGTCCAAGACCTAGTCAATGGTCTGGAACGCGTGGATGTGCTGATCCATCTGGTGGGCGGCTTCGCGATGGGCAAGACCCATGAGTACAGCTTTGAACGCTGGCAAAAAGATATCGAGTTGAATCTGCACACCACGTTTTTGCTGTGCAAATACAGCCTGGGCCGCATGCTGAGCCAGGGCTATGGCCGGATTGTCACAGTCGGCTCTCGAGCTGCGCTGGAACCGGTGGCTCAATTGGCCGCCTATTCTGCGGCTAAGGCGGGCGTGGTTGCGCTCACCAAAGCAATTGCCGACGAGACCAAAGGCACCGACATCACCGCCAATGTGGTGCTGCCTAGCGTGATTGATACGCCGACCAATCGTGAGGCGATGGGCGCAGAAAATGCCGATCACTGGGTCAAACCCGAGTCTCTGGCTCAGGTGATTTGTTTCCTGGCGTCTGAAGCGGCGAAGGACATTCGCGGTGCAGCGGTGCCGGTGTATGGCAACGTTTAAGCTGCGCTGAATTCCGCCTTGAGGCAGACCTCAGATCTTGAACGCCCTCCGCTACCTTAAGGACACATGCTGATCTCCGACCTGCTGACCTCCGTGCAAAGCACCATGAATTTATTCACTGAAAATTTGCTCCGCGACACGGGCGTTTTGGTCCCCGGTCTGGCCGCAACCCTCGACCCGACCCTTGATATTGAGCCCACTGACCCCGATCTGGTGCCGCCGCCTTGGTCTGTGCTCAGCCGTTCGGCACTGGAGCTGGCTCAGTTTCCGGTCGAGGCCGTCCAGCCCTACATCCCTGCCGACTTGCAGATCGTCCAGACCTGGCCGGGACACACCCTGGGCCTGACGCTATTTGTGAGTTACGAGCAGACGCCGGTTGGAGCCTACAACGAATTCATCCTGGCCCCGGCTCTGGTCAAGTACCGCGACGCGCTGAGCCTGTGGGTGGTCGAGATCGACGTCGATTCTGAGCGGTCGCGCAAGAACGGTCGCTTCAACTGGGGGCTGCCCAAGCAGTTGCGTAGCTTCCTGTATACCTGGGCGGACGATCGGGCTAGCCTCAAGGTTCTGGGCGATGCCGCCAGCACTTTGGTCGATGCTAGCTATAGCCACACCTCCCTGCCCAGCCTGGACCTGCCCGATTGGCTGCCGCAGTTAAGCCTGCTCACCTATCGGGGCGGCTTGTTCCAGCACACACCGGCTCAAGTGCTGGGCAAGGCGACGCCTGCCTCCTTCCGGATTGCGGTCGATGCCCCCGGCACCTGCTACGACCTGATTAGCCAACGCCAACCGCTGCTGGGACTGAGCTTTAATCCGGCTCGCCTGGTCCTTGACTCGCCCCAGCCGATTGCGCCCGTGGTCGCCAGCGTCAGCTAGTGCCCTAGGCGCTCTCGATCTAGGCTTAGGAGACCCTCGCACACCTCTAGGAACCCGCTCCTCAGGCTTAGGAACCATTGCTCCAGACTGAGCAGAATGCTCCTCAAGCTGAGGAAGCTGCCCCCCTTCTCTAGGAGCCCGCTCCTCAAGCTTAGGAACTGTCTCCCCAGACTGAGCAGAGAACTGCTCAAACCTAGGGAGTTTTCCTACAGGTCTAGCAGACAGCGCCTCAGGGTTGGCTGGCAAAGCTGACCTCAAACGGGGGGGCGCAGAACCTGCCAGGATTCGTACTGAATCTGCCCGCTCTGGTCAAGCTGCAGCGTGCAGAGCACTGGCAGTTGCGAAATCTGACCCTGAGCATCATTCAGGGTCAGCAGCAAAGTTGCTTCAACCGTCAGGTCTTGGGCCTCCTGACGCAGGACTTGCACCTGTTGGATCTGATGGTGGTCGAAGAAGACCTGCCAGGCGGTGGCAATGGCCGGGCCGGAATAGTGACCTGGGTGAGGTCCCTGGCTCCAGTCGAGCGTGGCCTGGGCGCTATAGCGGGCCAGAGTATCCGGCTGATCTTCAGCCGCAATGGCCTGCCAGTGGTCCTGAGCCACCGACAGCGGATTGGCCAACACTGAGCGCTGATAGACCGCTAGGCTCGTCACTAGGGCGAGGGCACTCAACGCGGCGGCCAAGTGCCGGGGCAAACGGGGCAAACCCACCGGCATATCCACATCCCCAACACATCCACCACACTCCATCCGTACTGGACGCTCCAGCATCCGGTCAAGTTCCCTGGCAAAGGTTAGAGAAACCTCAAAAAAGCACGAAGTCAGCGCAGCTCGGCCCCTAGCATGGGATTACTGGACTGCCGTTGGTTTTCCCGTTCGTGTTCTCCGAGGAGGTGCCCTGTGGCTTCGCAACTTCAGCCCCCCCAAACCGACTGCCAAACCGCTCGCGTTGCGATTATCGGGTCGGGTAATGTCGGCAGCACCCTGGCGCAACGCCTAGCTGAGAAAAACCTGGCGGATGTCGTCCTGCTCGATGTCGTGGCTGGTCGACCCCAAGGACTGGCGCTGGATCTGATGGAAGCGCGCGGCGTCGAGCGCCACGACCGCCGGATCCTCGGCACCCTGGACTACGCCGATCTAGCCGGGTCAGACATCGTAGTAGTCACCGCTGGCAAGCCGCGCACCCCCGGCATGAGCCGCGACGATCTGCTGCGCATCAACGCCAAGATCGTGGCAGGTGCGGTGCGTCAGGCGGTCCGCCACGCGCCCAACGCCGTGCTGATCGTGGTGACCAACCCGCTCGACGTCATGACTTATCTGGCCTGGAAAGCCAGCGGCCTGCCGCAGAACCGGGTGGTAGGCATGGCGGGCATTCTGGATTCGGCCCGCTTTCAGACCTTTATCGCTCTGGAACTGGGTGTTTCGGTCACCGAGATCAGCGCCATGGTTCTGGGCGGGCACGGCGATCTGATGGTGCCGCTGCCGCGCTATGCCACGGTTAGCGGCGTGCCGATCACCGAGCTGATGTCGCCCGCTGCGATCGAGCGCCTAGTCGAGCGCACCCGCAACGGCGGCGCGGAGATCGTCAAGCTGATCCAAACGGGCGGGGCCTACTTCGCCCCCGCCTCTGCCACCTGCTTGATGGTGGAATCGATTCTGCTGAATCAGGCGCGCATCGTGCCCGCCGCCGCTTACCTCAACGGCGAATACGGTCTGCGCGATTTGTTCATCGGCGTGCCAGTGCGCCTGAGCTGTCGGGGCGTCGAGTCAATTTTGGAGCTGGACCTGAGCGAGCCGGAACGCTCAGCACTCACGCGCTCTGCTGAAGCTATCCAGCAGAGCCTATCGCACTTATTGAGCTTAGAGTCTCTGGACTTGGACGCCTAAACGCTGGGTCCTGCTGCCTAAGAAAACGACTTGGGATCAAGCCAGCGCAACACTGCGGCTTCGAGCTGGCGGATCTCGCGGGTGGTCTCCTGCTTGAGCCACTGACCCACCGCGTCGAAGGGCGTGAACACTTGCCCCACCGGGCCAAAGGCAGTCTGCCAAAGCTGCTGGTTGCCCAAGGCAGTAATGTGGCTGCCGTCCAGGGTCACGGTCGTGAGCCCATCGGGGTAGATCGCCGCCAGCTGCCGCGTCAGGAGCGGCGTCTGATCCAAGCTGTCGTTGGCGAAGCGGACCAGGAGATTGCGTTGCACCCGATAGCGCTGCTCGATCAGCAGATCGGTGCGCTTGGGGGAAGGGTTAAATTCAACCGCCAGCAGGGACGGCAGTTGATCGACCAGCGGAATGGAGTTGCGAGCGCTGAAGTTGTTGTAGGAGATCAAGATATTGCCCGAGCGCTCGGCTGCAAACAGGCTGCCGAGTAGCAGATGCAGCTTACAACCCATGCTGTGTCCCAAGCCGTAGATCGGCAGATCCAGCAGGGTCAGGCGCGTCCGAGTTCGCTCAAAGCTGCGCAGGACTTCGTTGGCGATGCGCCTGTGGTCGAGCGTGTTGACAAACGGGGTGGCGATCACGGCGTAGCCCGCCTGCGCCAGCCGCTCCAGCAGCCAGCCGTAGGTGAGCTGCGGCGCGGCAGCGACAAACGCCCCGCCCAAAAAGTGAATCACCGCGATCGGCTCTGGGGGTACCAGAGCCGCGCAGCCGGAGAGATCGCGCCAAACCGGAGCAGAGTGTGAAGCCATGTAAACTATTCTAAGCGGTCGCGCAGGTGCGCTTTGGCCTGCTGCCACAGGGCTTCTAGCTCGGCTAAGGGGTAAGAGGGCAAGGGTTGCTCGGCCACGGCCTCCATCTGCTGAAGGCGCTGCACGAAACGGCGATTGGTGCCCTGCAGCGCCTGGCTGGGGTCGAGTTTGGCCCAGCGCGCCAGATTGACCAGCGTAAACAGCAAGTCACCCAGTTCGGCCTGGGATTGTGCCGGATCGCCGGTCGCCAAGGCTTCGTGCAATTCCTGAAGCTCTTCCTCAAACTTGGCCCAAACCCCTTCAATGCTGTCCCACTCGAAGCCTGTACTGGCGGCTTTGACTGAGATCTTCAGCGCGGCTAGCAAGGGCGGCAGGGTGCGGGCGTAGCGGTCGAGGGTGCGGCTGAGCGCATGACGGTCGGTGTCTGACTCGCCCTTTTCGGCGGCCTTGATCTGCTCCCAGTTGCGATGCACCTCCTCAATGCTGCTGACAGACGCGTTACCGAACACATGGGGATGACGGCGAACTAGCTTCTCGCAGATGCTCCGAGCGACGGTATGCAGGGTGAATTGACCCGCTTCGCTGGCGAGCTGCGCTTGCAAGACCACCTGCAACAGCAAGTCGCCCAACTCCTCGGCAATGGCAGCGGGCTCGCCCTGCTGGATGGCGTCTACGACCTCGTAGGCTTCCTCGATCACATAGGGGGTCAGGCTCAGCGGCGTCTGTGCCCGGTCCCAGGGGCAGCCGTCGGGCGCGCGCAACTTGGCGACAATCTCGACCAACTCGGCAACCGGATCCAACGGCGGCACATAGAGGCTGGCCCCCGGCTGAACCTCGCTGAGTGTCAGCGCTTGCGCCGTCCCGTCGGCATAGACCAACTGAACCGGATGCTCGGGCGGCAGCTGGGAGCGCAGGCCTGCTAGACAGGCCGCGCTAGGCTTGAGCAGCAACAGAGGTCGGTATAGATCGAGCGGCGCTTGCGACGCCAGGACCTGAAACACCTGAAGGCTCATGGCGGTCACCAAGCGCAGGTGGCGCGTTCATAAACTACGCGTTTGTAAACCGCTTCGGTCTGCTGGGCGAGCTGGGGCCAACGGAAGCGGCGCTCTAGATCTTCAGCAGCGTTGTCCACTAACCAGCGGGCGTAGCCGGGATTTTTCAGCACCTCCAGAATGCCCCAGGCCAGCGAGTCGCTGTGATTGGTCCAGGTGACGACGCCAGTCTGAGTGTGCTTGACCACCTCGGGGAAGCCGCCGGTGTCGGAGACCACCACCGGCACGCGGGCGGCAAAACTCTCCAGGGCGACAATGCCAAATGGCTCGTAGAGGCTGGGAAATACGGCACAGTCAGCCACGGTCTGGAAGCGGTTGAGATCCTCATCGGACATGAAGCCGGTGAAATAGAATTTGGGCCACAAACCCATATCCCAAGCGCCGCGCTTGAGCGAATCTGTGTTGCCGCCGCCGATGATTACGAACTTGACGTTGCCGCCCAGTTCCCAGGCAACCTTGGAGGCGGCTCCCAGCAACTGGTGCACGCCTTTTTCGTAGGCCATGCGACCCACGTAATAGACAATTTTTTCGTGATCATTGGCGAAGCGACGACGGAATGCCCAGCGGTCAAAGTCTTGCAGCTGCTTTTTCTCCGGGCGGATGCCGTTGTAGATCACGTCGATCTTGTCCCACGGACAGCCTAGCGCCCGTTCTAGCTCGTGGCGCATGTAATCGGTGCAGACGACCGCGCGCCAGGCTTCGTGGACCAGGCGGTTTTCCTTGCCGTTGATGTAGCGCTGTGTGTCGGTGTGGATGCCGTTGTAGCGTCCGTACTCTGTCGCATGAATCGTGGCGAGCAGCGGGATCTTGAAACTGTACTTGAGGGCAATAGCGGCATCGGCCACTAGCCAGTCATGGGCGTGGATCAGGTCAAAGGGGCCATCTTCGAGCATGAGCTTGCCGCCGTGACGACCCATGCTCTCGTTCATGTTGACCACCCAATGGAAGAAGTTGTGGCTCGGCGCGACCGGCACCCGATGCACGCGGACGCCTTCGACGACCTCGTAGTGGGGGGCGGCTCCAAACTCGATGGTGACCAGATGCACCTCATGCCCCAACGTCACCAGCTCTGGATAGAGTTCTGCGACGTGGCGGGCGATTCCTCCGACGATGCGAGGCGGGTATTCCCAGGCGAGGACCAGAATCTTCATGGGTAGCGCACACTCCAACGAGAACCGCTCATGGCCATCATAAAAAAATGTTGCGGTTCCTACCAGCTCCCACTGCCCAGAATTGCAACATTGCTTAAAAGCCAAGCGTCCCCCGCGATCTGAGTCTGTTGACTCAGATTTGCCAGCTTCAGGTGAACTTGGGCTTGAGATACACCAGTGCCTGTCGCCAAATGATCGTCGGCTGGTCGTACTGGTCCACCACGCAGATGCAGTAGGGGTCCTGCCAGCGCACGCGACCGACGATCAGGTCCTCGGTCGAGAGTTTGATCTCGACTTCCTGGGTTTCCTTGATCAGGGTCTGAAGCTGGCGGACGCTGGGCAGATTGGTTTCAAGCTCGGTCGGCATCAGAGATCTCCTGTCGGTCAGGCATTACTCGGTAGTGTACAGGTCTGCCGCTATCCTAGCTAGTTGCCCCTGCCCAAGAAAGAGGGCAGCAATAACTGCTCCCCTCTTTTTTAGAGGCTCCCCTCTTTTTAACGAGTTTAAAGAGAGGTCTGATAGAGGTAGCTTTGTCGATCTTTAAGCATTGATCAGGGTCGGAATTTCGCCATCTGTTAAAACGGCGACAAACACACACGGCTCCGTTTGCGAAGGGTTCTGTTCGCTATGCACGGTTCCCGACGGAACAACGGCCATGTCGCCAGCAGTCAAGGGGTAAACATCTTTCTGTTCGCCGACAATCAGGTTAAAACCACCGGAGATGACATAAACCATAACGGCTTGCTCGCCATGATGATGAGGATTGGAGGTATGCTTCGGCGGGATATTCAGAACGCCCGCCCAAACACCATTCGTGGCGGTTTTGATCAGGACTGTGATCGCACCAAAGGCTCCATCTGGAGACTCTGGCTTGGCATCGCCCTTGAAACGCGAACCTTGGCTAAAGATAAAGCCTGATCAACTTGTGCGAGCATCCTTCAAACACTCCGATTACAGAACGTTAGTGTTGAAGCAACTCTAAGCATCGCAATCATTGGTTTTTGTGTCTCATCCACCAAAATACTATTTTCTAGATGGGTGAATGCATTGATTCAATGCGTTTTTTACGTACGGTTTTTTGCATACGGTTTTTTGCATACGACTGATCCCTAAGGGTCATCAGGGCCAAACCGAAGCCTAGCAAGCTGCGGCCAGAGGGCTGCTCTGGCGAGCCATCGGCCAAAACAGCGCCCAGCGTTGCGCCGGGGAGCGGGAGCTTGGTGTGGGATGAGGCAAGCTGCCTGGCCAGAGAGCCTCGGTTGCATGCGCCGGAAACAAGCTTGGCTATCTCGCTTAGCAAATTTTCTAGGCGGCGAAGCAACCTTGGCTTGGCCCCAAGCAAATTCGAGGGCCGACTCAGTAAATTTTCTAGCCTGACTCAGCCAACTTTCTAGGCGCTGAAGCAACGGTCCATCTGCCCAAAGCAAGCTTCCTATCTAGCGCAGCCAATTGCCTCTGGCTTGTGGAACCCTGCCTAGACCTCCACCCAGGCAACAGTTGGCCCCACGCCAGGACCAGGCGTCTCACAGCGTGGGTCCTGGCGTGGAGCATGCAGAGGCTTAGCGAAGTACCTCAACGGTGGCGCTAGATAGGCCATTCTGCCGCAGCAGTTGCACCAGGCTGTTGGCATTAGCCTGCTCGCGGAAGATGCCTGCCTGCATGGCGGGCCCGCCATTGTAGGTCGCCGGGAAGGCTCCTGGCACCAGGTTGCGTACCTGCGCCCGCTGGCCATCATTGGCAACGGGCACCACGACTCGATAGCGGATCTCGGCGCTAGGGGCTGGGGCTGGGGTCGGTCGCGGCGTCGGCGTCTGAGGCACCGGCACCTGAGGCAGGGGGAGCGGTCGCGGCGTTGGCACGGGAAGGGGTCGCGGTGTCGGCAGCGGAACTGGCACTGGGACCGGCGTGGGGGTGGGCGTTGGGATTGGCGTCGGCGTGGGAACTGGAATCGGCGTCGGCGTCGGAAGGGGCCGCGGCGGCAGTGGCACTGGGACCGGCGTGGGGGTAGGCGTTGGGATTGGCGTGGGAACTGGAATCGGGGTTGGGCGTGGCGTCGGCGCAGGGCTTGGGATGGGAATCGGCGTGGGCGTCGGCAGCGGAAGGGGCACCGGAATCGGCGTTGGGCTTGGGATGGGAAGGGGGCGTGGCGTCGGCAGCGGAACTGGGACCGGCGTCGGCATTGGAGACGGCGTCGGCAGCGGAACTGGGACCGGGGTGGGGGTCGGGCGTGGCGTCGGCGTCGGTGTAGACGGAGTCTGAGCAACGATAGGCGGCACGTCCGGCTCTGGCACCGCGCCACTGCTCGCTACCAATTGCACACGTGTGCTGACGCGAGCCTGACTCACCTGATTGCTCACCGAGACAATCGTGTTGGCGCGCGTCGTGTTTTGGATGTCCCGCTGGCCGTTGTTGCGGAAAACATTGTTGCCCGGCTCAGTCTGGCTGCCCAGGTCTGGCTGGGCGTTGGTGAGCGCCGACAGGCCACTGCGTACATTGTTGGCGATCAGATTGCCGCGCAAAACCGGGCGGGCATTGGCCTGCACAATCACGCCGTCCTGGTTCTCGACAATGCGGTTCTGAACGATGAGAGGCGCTGCATTTTGGCCGATGTTGACGCCGAAGCCCGTCTTCTGAAACACATTGCGCCGGATCTCGGGGCGGGAACTGCCGACGATAGAGACGCCGTTGGCCCCGTTGCGGAAGAAATAATTGTTCTGTACGCGGGGGGACGAGTCGCCGGTGATGAACAGGCCGTCGTGGGTGCTGCCGGTGAAGGTGTTGTTCTCCACGGCTGGGCTGCTCGACTCCAGCCACAAAGCGTAGCCTCGACGAGCCGTGTTGGTCAGGGTCACGCCGCGCAGCTCTGCCTGATTGGCCCCCAGCATAGCGATGCTCTGCGCGGCAAAAGTGGGGCTGGTAAACGGTCCGCCGCCGCTGATCACAAAGCCTTGGCCCTTGGTGGCTTCATCGCCTCGGATCACCACACCGGGGCGCATGGCAATGGGGAAACGCTCGCCGCTGTCGGCGTTGTAACTACCAGGAGCCAGCTGGATCACTATGCCCGGCTGGGCGCGGCTGAGGGCGCTGGTGAGGGTGCGCAAGGGGGCTTGCGGCGTGCCCAACCCGGCGTCATTGCCGTTGATTGGGTCTACGTAGAGGGTGGTTGGCGATTGGGGGGTGCTCTGGGCGGGTGGCAGTGGCACAGGGTCCTGAGCCAAGACCGCCGCGCCGCTGCTTTCCAGCAGCAGCAGGAGCACCAAGCTCCAACGATGTGTTTTGATTGCCCATGCCAGCCAGCGGCTCATACTACCCATAGCGTTGCTCCTTCTCACGCGCCCATGCTCCTAGGACTGTAGCTAATTTTTTCAGGAAGCTCTGATTTTTCAGAGCCGCTTGTATCCTCAGGTACGATAGGACTGATTTCGGCCCGAAAAAGATGCAGGAGCAAGCGCCATCAATCTGGGAACCTGAGGCAGCCTCACGGCCCGACACTCGGCCCGACACTCGGGTGGTTCGACGCATCCTGGACGCCAATTTGGACCGGGCGCGCGAGGGCTTGCGCGTGGTTGAGGAATGGTGCCGTCTGGGGCTGGAAGACGCCCGTCTGGCCCAGGAGTGCAAGCAGTTGCGCCAGGAGCTAGGCCGCTGGCACACGCCGGACTTAGTGGCGGCTCGCGATACCGTTCAGGATCCAGGCACCCAGCTATCCCATGCGGGCGAAGAACAGCGGGCCAGCCTGCACAGCGTACTGCGGGCCAACCTCTGCCGGGTTCAGGAAGCGCTGCGCGTTTTGGAGGAATACAGCAAACTGCGTGATGTCAAGATGGGCAGCGCGTGCAAGCAGTTCCGTTATCGCGTCTACGTGCTCGAAAGCGCCCTGCTGGGCAAAAGCCCTACTGCCGCTGACCGCCTGAGTCGTCTGCGAGCGGCCCGCCTCTACCTAGTGACCTCGCCCGTCGACAACCTGCTAGAGGTCGTGGAGGCCGCCTTACAAGGGGGCCTATGCCTGGTACAGTACCGGCACAAAACTGTGGACGATGAGGTGCGCCTCGTGCTGGCACAGCGTCTGGCGCAGCTGTGTCGCCACTATGGGGCCCTGTTCCTGGTCAATGACCGCATCGACATTGCCCTGGCAGTAGACGCCGACGGTGTGCATCTGGGGCAGCAAGATCTGCCGGTCGCGTTGGCCCGCCAGCTGTTGGGACCTGAGCGGCTAGTCGGCCAGTCCACCACCAATCCGACCGAGCTGGCGGAAGCTTTGGAGGCCGGCGCAGATTACGTCGGCGTGGGGCCGGTGTATGAGACGCCCACCAAGGCGGGCAAGCTGGCGGCGGGTTTGGAGTACGTCAGTTATGTGGCAGCTAAAGCGCCGCTACCCTGGTTTGCCATTGGTGGCATTGATGCCGCCAATCTGCGGGAGGTTCTGGCAGCGGGAGCCGAGCGCGTGGCTGTGGTGCGGGCAATCATGACGGCGGCTGATCCGGCGGCGGCGACGCGCGCGCTCCTGGCTCAGTTCGGCCCCTCTAAACGCTAACCCTCGCTTGCTCATTCCCAAGTGCCATGTCTACCCCTGCTTCTGATCCCAGATTGGCTGCCTGCATCTCCCTCCAGGTCAACGGCGAGCCGAAGACCTGCGCGCTGCAAATGCCGTTGCTCGACTTTCTGGCTCAGCTCAACTTAGAGCCGCGTCTGATCGCCGTCGAGTACAACGGCGAGATCCTACACCGCCAGCTCTGGGAGCAGACCCAGATGCAAGCGGGTGACCGACTGGAAATTGTCACTATCGTCGGGGGCGGTTGATGCCGTTTCTGTGTCTTTTGGCGTCGCTTTAGGTCAAAGGATGAGTCGCTCGCTATGTGTGTTGTGCTGCCTCCAGCAACGATTGAC
Source organism: Leptolyngbya sp. SOY_34_metabat_272 (assembly GCA_031399305.1). Lineage (GTDB taxonomy): Bacteria > Cyanobacteriota > Cyanobacteriia > FACHB-261 > FACHB-261 > FACHB-261. The sequence goes on along the minus strand of JANNOU010000055.1, from coordinate 6,695 downwards.
CGAGATATTTGTCCCTGGCTGTAGCCCCGGGTAATGCGAAGAAATACCCACCGCCAATCGGCTTAATGTATTCCTCTAACGGTTCACCATTGAGGCGATTTTGAATCGTCTCAAAGCCGCGTTGCATATCCTGCTGAAAGGCAATGAACAGGAGACCCATATCCAACTGGCCGGCTTTATCGATGCCACGAGCGTAGTGGAAGCCTTTACGAAGAACGCGGCTTGCCTCTGTGGCCGGGGTTCGCGGATTGGCCAAGCGGATATGAGCATCCAGGGGAATTGTTCGCCCCTTAAGGTCTTTGGCGTAATTCGGAATATCCTCTTCACGTCTGTAGCCCAACGGAGCGCCCGTTTCTCGGGAACGCCCAATAATTTCTTCCTGTTCGTCTAGCGGTGTCCGATCCCAAAACTCGACAAACATGCGAATAATGCGCACTGCCTGATAGGTGCCAGCCACGGCCCAAGCGGGCTCGTCGTGACTCGGCTGAACCCACACGCGTTGATTCATCTGGCGAGTGTGGTTGGGATCAAGGTTGGCACTGCCGTCTTTGAAACCCAGCAGGTTGCGCACAGAGGTCCGGTTTGGATGCCGATCAGAATCGGGCTGTTGGAAGCCGGTGATTTGCCAGCGCAACACAACCAATCCAGACAATTGTTTGATGATATCTCGTAGAGCGTGAATGTTGGTTTCGTGGTGATTGGCGCACAATTGCAGCAGCAGATCGCCGTGGCAGAGCAGGGGATCGAGGCGATCGTTAGGGAACTTGGGCATTTCGGTCAGATGGCGGGGACGCAAGGCACTCAGCCCGTAGCGGCCATCAAACAGAGAGGCTCCCACCGACGCTGTGACGGTTAGATTATCGGCCGGGAAACTAGCACCCAAGATGCCCGAACCACTGGGTGGATATTTGGGATCGAGTGGCTCCAGGGTGCCGCCAGACATCAGGTATTCGATGCGCTGAGTCAGCGTTTGAAAAAGCCGCACCAGTTCAGCTTGGGACCTAGCCGTGACATCCAGCGCCACCACCAGAGCCGCCGCCACGTCTGGGGTAGTGATTCCGGCTTGGTGTTTGCCCAGAAAGGGCATGACATCTGGCCCATGGGTCGCATTCGCCTGATTCCCGAACCATTGCTGCGCCCCCCATAGGCCGATCGCGCTGGTTGCGGCGACTGCGGACGCCCTCGCCAAAAAACCTCGACGACTCGAATGAGGCAGCTTGTTTAACATCGGTATTTCGCCTCTCTTTTCACTCATTGGCTAAACCCCAATGACGCCGCGCAGTTTGGACAGATTCTCGGCCAGCCTGGCCAGACTCGCCTGAAGCTGTTGCTTATCTTGAGGAGTCAGCCGGTCATAGGTCATAAAGCCGCCGCCGGGGAGCGAATATTTTGTGAGCATTTGGTTCACTTCTGCGAAGTCGCGATCGATCTGCTGCAGCAAGGCAGGATCGATCCGCGTTACCAGTGGGCGGATCAGTTCAACGATCTTCTCTGACCCTTCCACATTGGCTTTGAATGACCAGAAGTCCAGGCGGCTGTAGCGGTCTTCCTCGCCTGTGATCTTGCCTTGCGACACTTCTTCGATCAGCTCGGAGGCTCCTCTCACCATGTCCTGCGGCTCAATTTCCAGTGAGGTAATACAGGTTTTCAGTCCCTGCAAATCTTCCATCAACTTCCTGGCGAAAGGCTCATAGCCTCTAGTGGTGTTGTATCTGAATAACCCCAGCTCAATCCGGTGAAATCCTGTAAATTCAGGATCATTTTCGCCATTAAAATCATCCACGCGCAGGTCAATGGCCCTATCAAAGGCTTCAAAGGATTCAGCGATCGGCTCAATTCGCTCCCAACCCAGGCGCGATGACCCATACACCGCTTTTGCACCGGTCAGATCTCCAGCAATCACCCGGTCAGTAAACACCTTGGCATCGGCCAGCAGCCGATCGACTTCTTGAACTACATAGGCTTTGTAGCCTGCAACGGCTCTTGCCAGTTCAGCAGGTTGCACAGCAGGATTGAGCGTGGCAGGTGTGGTGGAGGCATCACTACCGCCCTCGCCGCCCTCACCACCTTCACCGCCCTCACCACCCAATCCTCTGCGGCAAGGGTCAGGCGTCTGAGCAGAAACCTCTGGAATCAGGTGGATTGAGACGGTGGCTGACTCCGGATGATCTGGACTGGATAGCTCCACCACAGGACTCGCACTCGTCAACAGGTAAGCGCCTACCCCGAGCCAAATTTTGGTTTTCATCGTTAACTGTTTCCTTACGACACGACTGGGCCCCACCCTTCTGTCAACGCGAAGTCGGGCCTAACTGAGAGTCGATCGCAAGAGTATCATGGGTTTGAGTCCATGGGAATAGGCAAAATCCAGGGATTCGGTAGTCGGTTGCCCATGGTACGGTGAGTTTGGCTGATCGTCAGCCAATCATCTGTTGACAAGTAGACTTGTTAACCAGGCCTCGCTAATGATTCTCTGTATCGCCAACCTTTTGACTGCTGACGCGTTGGATGGCATCCTCTCCAAGCTCAGCCCAGATGATTTTGTCGACGGACAAGCTTCAGCCGGCTGGCACGCCCGGTCGGTGAAGCGCAACACCCAACTGCGCAGAGATGCTCCGGTGCTGTCAGAGTTGCGGGGTATTGTCCGGCAGGCGCTGAAGCAGAACCTGCTATTTCAGATGGCAGCCCTGCCTAAAACCATCAGCCCAATTGTGTTTAGCCGCTACGAAACGCAGATGGAATATGGCAGTCATATCGATAACGCCTTTATGGAAGGCGAAAATCGCATGCGTTCCGATCTGTCGCTGACCTTGTTTCTGAGTGATCCAGCAACCTATGCGGGTGGTGAACTGGTCATTGAGAGCACCCAAGGAGAGCAAGGATTTAAGCTCGGTGCCGGTTCGATGGTTCTCTATCCATCCTCCACTTTGCATCGGGTAGAACCAGTCACGCATGGAGTTCGGTTGGCTGCTGTTGCCTGGGTTCAGAGTCTAGTGAAAGAAGTCACCGAGCGCGAAATTTTGTTTGATCTAGACACTGCACGTCAATCGATCTTTGCGGAGCACGGAAAAACAGCAGCGTTTGACTTGATTTCAAAAAGTCACGCCAACCTGTTGCGAAAGTGGGGAGAGATTTGAATGAAAGGAATGCTTCTATTCTTAGCGTTCGAGCAGGTTTTGGAGAACCTCAGCGGCGAGCTGAGCGGTGGTGTTCAGTAGTTTGGGATCCACGCTGAGATCGCGGGGTGAGTGGTAGTTGGGATCGGGACCGCGATGAAAGAACAAGGTGGGGACGCCCGCCGTCTGGAAGGGGGTGTGGTCGCTGCCGCTGTCGCTGCGAAAGGTTGCGATGCCTGGGTCGGACTGTTTGACCAGAGCAACGAGTGGGTCAGCTCCCGCGACCAAGAGCTGGTCATTGACCCCGACCATGTCGAAGTTCAGCATCGCTTTGAGGCCGCGCAGAAACTCGGGTTCCGCCTGGCTGACCAAGGCCCGAGACCCGTGCAGGCCGTCTTCCTCGCCGTCGAAGGCGACAAACCAGACTTGCCGGGCGAGCGGAGTGTTGGCCAAGCGACGAGCCAGGGTGAGCACGGTGATGGTACCCGAGGCGTTGTCATTGGCACCTGGGGAACCGGGTACGGAGTCGTAATGGCCGCCCAGCAGGGCGCTCGGCTGAGTGACGCCTGGCAGATGGGCAATGACGTTGCGCCCCACGACGATTCGCTGGCGACCGTTGACCCTGAGCGTTACCACGGGTTGGGACACCACGGGTTGGGACGCTTGGACTGGGCTCAGCAGGGGCTCGCCGCTGCTGCCAGAGACGGTCAGGACGGGGATATTCACCTCGCCACCGAGGCTGCCGACCAATGGGCCGGGTCGGGAGTTGACGATCACCAGGCCAACTGCGCCAGCCGCTGCCGCGTTACGGGCTTTTTCCAGGAAGCGGATCTCGCCGCGCCGCACGACGGCAACTGCGCCACGCACGTTCACCGAGCTGAAATCGGCAGGTCGCCCCAAATTGGGCACCGCCACCAGGGGCGCTTCGAGGGTGCCAGCCGCTGAGCCCGCTAGGGCTCGACCTTCCAGCAGTCTGCCATCGATGCGGAGATTGGAGCCCAGATCTTCAAAGCGAGAATAGGTAAAGGTCTGAAGCCGGGCAACGTAACCGGCTTGGCGGTACTCTGTCAGTAGGTAAGCGCTGGCCCGCTCAGCAGCGGCGGTGCCGGTGACCCGAGGCCCAAAGTTCACCAGAGCTGCAACATCTGAGCCAGCAGGCTCCCGTGCCGTGGCGGCTGGGATGGACAGCAGCAGGGCCACCAGGGCGGCCTGCCCGCAAACTTGAGGGATAGTGCGCATGCACCCAGCCTACTGCCTGAACTTGAGAGGATTCTCAGGTTGAGGTCTTGCGACATCGCTGGAGAGCCTGTCTGCTAAGCAAGGAAGCGCTGCTCACGATTTCAACGATGAAGCCGCCTTAGGGGTAGCAAAGCAGAAGACGGGCTCTGTTTCTTTATTTCTTTGGATGTAGAGTCGGCAAAAACACTAGAGAGCGGGAAATCCATGGAGCACAACTTTAAAGCATTGGCTGAACTTTACAAGAAAGCGCTCCTCGAGGATGCAATCCCTTTTTGGGAAAGGTACTCAATTGACTGGCAGCAAGGGGGCTACTTCACCTGTCTGAGTCGAGAGGGGCAGGTTTATGACACGGACAAGTTCGTCTGGCTACAGAATCGCCAGGTGTGGATCTTTTCCATGTTGTATAGTCAGCTGGAAAAACGCGAAGACTGGCTCAAAATTGCAAAAAATGGTGCTCAGTTCCTCGCTCGGCATGGCAGAGATGCGGACGGCAACTGGTATTTTTCACTCACCCGTGAAGGTGAGCCATTAGTACAACCCTATAATGTCTTTTCCGATTGCTTTGCGGCTATGGCGTTCAGCAAATACGCGCTGGCTTCTGGCGAAGCTTGGGCCAGAGATGTGGCCTTGCAGGCTTACAACAACGTTTTGCGTCGTCAGGGAAACCCGAAAGGTCAGTACAACAAGGCGTATCCGGGCACACGCCCGATGAAAGCACTGGCAGTGCCGATGATTTTAGCCAACCTTTCGCTGGAGATGGAGGGGCTGTTGCCTAGCGATGAGCTTGAGCAGATCCTAGCTGCAACGGCGCAAGAAGTCATGACTGATTTTTTGGCGCATGATCGGGGGCTGATGTACGAAAATGTCGCCCCTGATGGTTCGCATCTGGATTGTTTTGAAGGACGATTGATTAACCCAGGTCATGGCATCGAAGCGATGTGGTTCATGATGGATATTGCCCGTCGTCGCAACGACACCAAAATGATTGACCAGGCGGTTGAGGTAGTGCTCAACATCCTCAATTTTGCCTGGGATGCTGAGTACGGTGGGCTGTATTACTTCATGGATGCCGACGGACATCCGCCTCAACAGCTGGAATGGGATCAAAAATTGTGGTGGGTACACCTGGAGTCGCTGGTGGCGCTGGCCATGGGCTATCGCCTGACGGGGAGTGAGGCCTGTTGGCAGTGGTATCAAAAGCTGCATGATTACGCCTGGTCGCACTTTGTCGATCCGGAATATGGGGAGTGGTTTGGCTATCTGAACCGGCGCGGTGAAGTGCTGTTGAATCTCAAGGGTGGCAAATGGAAGGGCTGTTTTCATGTGCCACGGGCGCTATACCTCTGCTGGCAGCAGTTTGAGGCTTTGAGCTTAAGTTGACACCAATGGGCGCTTCGTCCCCCATTCTGGATTTTCTAGCACCCACGACTTCCATTCCTGTGTGGAGGTCATGGAAGAGTCTGTCTAGGTCACCGATAAGGTTCACGAGTGTCTTCGGAGAGTCTCTAGGAGAAATAGAGCTGACTGAGGGGAAATCAGAAGCCCTCACCCCCGGCCCCTCTCCCGAGTTCGGGAGAGGAGAGGCAGGTTTAGGAAGGGCAGAGTTTGCCTTGAAGTCGGGGGAAGAGGGCCTCTAGTGATTGAGCTGGATCGGACACGGGTGAGCAGGCTGGCGTCTTTGCGCCATTCGTTCACGGCTTCTCGGCCTCGCTGCATCACGTCAGCCCGCTCGGCTTGCCACAAGCAAATGCGACTGAGCGCAGCAACCAAGCGGGAAAGGCCATAGCGTTCAATCAGCACCTTAAGGATGCTGAAGTCGCTGTCATCAAAGCTGCCGGGGGAGGGAGTCATCAGCAACAACCCTCCCGGACATAAGCAACACAAAGTTGGCGCATAGTCTGCACAGTCTCCAAAGTTTAGGGACGGGAAATGAGGGGACAAAGTTTGCACCTTGTCCCCGACCCAAGAGCCACCAAGCCACCCGGTACTGCGCCAAGAAAGATGGGGTGGCTTAGGCGGTGTTAAACTGCCGTTTAGCCTCCCGGCTGGGCTAGTCAGTCTGGGGGTTAGTCGCTTGAGCACTGCTGAGTACAGTCTTAAGCGACGCTTGGAGGAATGAGCTAATTGAGAAGAGTACACGAGCTTCGGGCATTGCGCAAGTGGTTTGCTCTCAATGCCTGGGCCAGGCTCTCACAGGTTGAGGGCAAATGCTTTCTGATTGACGTGAACACTTACTCGTCGAGGGCAAATGCTTTCTGGTTTGCCGCAAACGTTTACTAGTGGAGGGCAAACGCTTTCTCATCGCGGTGAATGTTGACTGGTTTGGGGCAAATGCTTTGT
>JANNOU010000173.1:0-7591 GCA_031399305.1 Leptolyngbya sp. SOY_34_metabat_272 | reverse complement strand
TGCCCCTCTCTGTCTGCCTACCGCATCAATCTCATCAATAAAGATGATGCACGGCGCGTTCTCCTTCGCCTTCTTGAACAGGTCTCTCACCCGCGAGGCTCCCACACCCACAAACATCTCCACAAACTCACTGCCCGAGATGCTGAAGAAGGGCACGCCAGCCTCCCCGGCAATGGCTTTAGCCAGCAGAGTCTTGCCGGTGCCAGGCGGGCCGACCAGCAGCACTCCCTTGGGGATCTTGGCTCCCACGGCAGTGAAGCGCTCGGGCTTCTTGAGGAAAGTGACGACTTCTTGCAGTTCTTCCTTGGCTTCTTCTATACCGGCGACGTCATCGAACAGGACGCCGGTCTTGGCCTCCATCTGGAAGCGAGCGCGGGACTTGCCGAAGCTCATCGCCTGCCCCGGTCCGCCCATGTTGCTAGAGCGGCGGAATAGGAAGAACAGCCCGGAGATTAGCAGAATCGGAAAAATCAGGTTGCTTAGCAGACCCCAGATTGCCCCGTTGTTGCGAACCGGGTGAGAGGCGACATCAATATCCGCCTGGTTGAGACGCTTGACCAACTCCGGCACCGACTGAGATAGCAGGTCTACCCGGATACGCTGCACCCGCCCACCCAACTCCTGGTCCTCGACCTCCACAATTGCAGTGCGGCCCCCATCATAGATATCCACCGATTCAATGCGGCCCTTGTCCAGATACTCCAAGAAGCGACCGTAGGACATGCGGGAATTAGCCGCGTTGCGGGCCATATCGGTGGGCGGGCCAGAGAAGGCACTCTGCCAGAGAAAAAAACCAATTACCACCGCGGGCAAAGCCCAGAGCAAGATGGTTTTCCAGGAGGATTTCATAAATGGGTAGCCTCTGCGTCGGGGTAGCTCTGATCTTACGTGGGTTCTGAAAGGCGCTGCGGCTGAGGCAGCTTGAAGATGCTTCACAGGTCTTTCTTCATTAAAGTTTACTTAATTCTCACGATTCAGACAACTCAGCAGTCGGATGACGCAGCAAGTGGCGCTCCAGCAAGGCGTCTCAATCCAGAGAACTTCTGCTAAGGAACGGCGGGGCTGCCTGATTACAGGCACAATGTCGAGGCAGGGTGTTCTCACTGGCCTCTGAAGGCTCAGCGCCGACTATGACGACCAACCGTCCAGCTCTCCGGCTCCTGAAACAGGGTATGACCGGTGAGGACGTCAAGCGTTTGCAGTACCTGCTCAACCGAGCCAAGCCGCCCGCCAATCCCAAACTGTCAGAAACTGGCAACTTCGATGTCAGTACCGTCCAAGCGCTCAACCGTTGGAAAACGGCTAACCGGATCAGCAATCCGGGCGAAGCTGGACCCACGACGATCGCTGCCCTCGAAAAAAGTGTTCAGGTCCAACAGGCGACGACTCCCCGTATCCTCAAACAAGGTCTGAGCGGCGCGGACGTCAAGCGCTTGCAGTACTTGCTCAACCGGGCCAAGCCCCCCGCTAGCCCTAAATTGCTAGAAGATGGCAGCTTCGGCCCCGGCACCACCCAAGCGCTTAATCGCTGGAAGGCCGCCAACAAACTCAGCCATCCAGGCGAGGCTGGCCCCACGACAATCACCGCTCTAGAGAAAAGCGTCCAGGCCCAACAAGCGGCTACGGTTAAGCCGTTGCTCACGGCTGCTCAGCTCAAAGCAGTCATGCCCACCGCCAAACAGCAAGACATCAATCTCTATATAGGCCCGCTCAATCAGGCCATGCGCGAGTTCGGCATCACCACGGCCAACCGCAAGCGGGCGTTCATCGCACAGCTCGCCCACGAGAGTGGCGCGTTCCGCTACAAGCAGGAAATTGCTTCAGGGTCTGCCTACGAAGGTCGCCGTGACCTGGGCAACGTTCGGGCCGGAGATGGCCGGCGTTACAAAGGCCGGGGCTTGATCCAGGTGACAGGCCGCAGCAACTATCGCCAGATCGGTCGGGCGCTGGGGGTCGATCTGGAAAACAATCCATTGAAGCTGCTGGACCCGACGATCTCGGCGCGCTCGGCTGGCTACTTCTGGAAAAGCCGGGGGCTGAACGCTCTGGCGGATGTCGGCAATTTTAAGGAGATCACCCGTCGCATCAACGGTGGCTACAACGGTTATCAGGACCGGCTCTACTATTACGGTCGGGCCAAGTCTTTCATCACCTAGCCTTCAACCTGGCCAGATCTCAGGCTATCGACAGGAATCCCGCTCAGGAACGGTAGGGCTTCGTTGCTGCCCTGAAGTCCTAGGAGGATGTCGTTGCTGTGGGCACGGCTCCCCTGGCTGGCGGTGATTGACTCTAGGTTCAGTCCGGTTGCCAGGGTGAGCTGCTCTTGGCCAATCACAAAGTCACGGCTGAGATCAAGGCCCTGACTGCGGGTCAGAGCCAATGAGTCCTGGCTCGTACCAGGGTTGAGGAAACGGTCTCCTGCGCCGCCCTGGAGAATCTCGTCACTGCCTTGGGCCTGCAGCGGATTGACGCCTAGAGGGTCATGGATGAGATCGTCAGTAGGGTTCCCAGCTTGACTAAGCTCGGCGGTGGCAGCGGCTGCTGCGAAGGAGGCGCTGGTTCTGGCTGTGCTGGGACGCGGCTCCCCGAAGGTTAAGGTCCAATAGTTGTGGTAGTTTACATTGCCGGTGTCTTGAGCCAGGTAAAAGTAGCCGACGCCGATATTTTGAATGTTGGGATTGAGCATATTGGCGCGATGCCCGGAGCTATTCATCCAGCTCTGAACGACGGCTTTAGGAGTAGAAAAACCTGCTGCGATGTTCTCTGAAGCAACCTGATATTCATAGCCGCTTGATCGGATTCGGTCGAAGGGGGAAGAGCCGTTTAGACCGGTATGGCTGAAATAATCATGGATGGCCATGTCAGTGCTATGCTTTTCGGCGGCTTGAGTGAGTTCTGTGTTTAAGCTTAGTGACGATAGGCCAGCCTTGCTGCGCTCGGCGTTAACTAATTTAACAACTTGCTTTGCAAATCTATTGGCCGCCATTGTATTCCTCCCCCCTGATTTCCTGAATAAGCTCTGCCGTTTTCTTGCTTCTAATGAAGCCCAAGTCTCTAGGCAGTGCTAAAGGGGGAAACACCGAAGTTTTGAGCTAATTTATGATCCTCTAGTCTTTATGCTGACGCGCAAACACGGAGCGCTGTGAAGCAAAAGGTATAAACACGCAAAGCTCTACGATGAGCTAAGTCAGATGGGCTGGGACCGCTCAGAGGCCCTCTGACGGCTGAGCTGAATCACTGGCCGTTTCAGCTTGGGAGTTAGTCGCTGGGTGGAATGGGCTGGCTGAGAAGAGTACACGAGCTTGGGACATTGCGTAGGCGGTTTCTGAGTAACCTCTGGGTCAGACTCTCGCAGGTTGAGGGCAAACGCTTTCTGATCTAGGGCAAATGCTTTCTCTCTGGGGGCAAACGCTTTGTAGTGAAGGGCAAACGTTTACTGGTTGAGGGCAAACGCTTTCTGCTTGACCCGAATGTTTACTGGTTGAGGGCAAACGCTTTCTGATCTAGGGCAAATGCTTTGTAGTGAAGGGCAAACGCTTTCTCTCTGGGGGCAAACGCTTTGTAGTGAAGGGCAAACGCTTTCTGAAGAGGCCCCCAGCTCCCCGAGTTCGGGGGGATCCAGACTCTGGTTCTCCTTAAGCTTGGGGAAGGGAGGGCAAGATCTCAGTTGGAACTGGGAGCCGGTGCTCAAGGCGGGTGAAAGATGGTTGGTGCAGACGCTGAGACGGGTTGCCCACGACTAAATCCGTGGGGAAGACAGGCAGCAAAGATCTGTCTGATCAGTTGTCAGTTATTGGGATCGATCCTGCTGATCATTGGAGTTACGCTCACTACCACATGATCAATGTTTGAATCGATTGGTGAAGGACAAAGGCTATCGAGCTGGTTTGTTAGGGAAGCGGGAGATGCAACTCAATCGTTATTTATTTCACTCGGCTTGAAGAGGTCACTATCAAATCAACCAATTTGCAACCATTCTAGACTTGAATCTTCGCCCCGCAATTCAACTGTGACAGATGTGACTCAGAAAATTCCCGCCTGTCTCCCCTGGATAGAGTAATATATGGAAAGCTTCCGTCTAATTACGAGTTAGGGTGCTTGGGTTCTTGGCAATGGTGTAGCGTAACCCTTCTAATATGGAACTTAACGTTCGCTTAGCTATGTTGCCAATTACGCAAAGATATTTAGCCATCGCCCGCCGGTGATGGCAGCATGGGGCAACTTGATCGGCAGTATTCGTGCGAACCTCGACACCCGCCGGTATGAACTGATTACACTGGCAGCCGCACGTGCGTTGCGTAGTTCGTACTGTATGCTGGCGCATGGCACCATCCTGCGCCAGCAGTTTTACCCACTAGAGCAGCTTACCGCTATCGCGCATGATTTCACCACCGCCGACCTCGCACCCGTCGATGTTGCAATCATGTTGTTTGCAGAACAAATCGTCCGCGATGCCACATCCGTGACAGTAGAGGATATCCAGCACTTACGCGAGTCTGGACTTACCGATGCCGAGATTTTCGATATCGCCGCCGCAACGGCAGCGCGGTGCTTCTTCAGCAAACTGCTGGACTCACTTGGGGCAGAACCCGACTCCGCTTATGCACAATTGGAGGGAGAGTTGCAGCAACATCTCACTGTGGGCCGTCCTATCAGCCAGGCGGCAGTTGAGCAGGTATCCGCCACCGCACCGTAGAATAAATAGCACGAGCTAAAAGGCAGTCTCAGCCAAAGATCAAGGCCGTTCAACAAGGCGCTGCGGCAGACACTTATGGATGTCCTAACAATGAAGGACATTGACAGCGTCAATTAACGCCAATTAAAAGACTGCTCGTGTCTGGAAAACCAATTAATTATCAACCTCTGTCTGTTTTAGATGGGCTTCGCCCCAGTTGCATAGCGTTCGCAAAACAGGTTTGAGGCTTTTGCCATGTTCGGTAAACGAATAATCTACTCTAGGCGGCACTTCGGCATAGTCATTGCGATGCACAACACCGTCTTTTTCTAGATCGCGCAGCTGTTGAATGAGGATTTTTTCACTGATTTCGGGGATGAGCCGTTTCAATTCGCTGAAGCGTTTGGGCTGATTGCGAATATGCCACAAAATCAGTATCTTCCATTTTCCGCCCAAAACTCCTAGCGTGGTCTGCACAAATCGCGTTCTATCTGTCTGCTCTGCTGCCATCTCACCTGCTTCCTCTGGCCTGCATAGGTGCTTACAAAAAAGTAAGTACTTCCCAAAAAGTAAGTAAAAAGTATACCGTGGTAATCGGTTCAAATGCTTGACTATGCTATAGGAAGTAACACAATGTCATCATTGAAGGGAAAAGTAGCGATCGTGACCGGGTCTTCTCGTGGGATTGGTCGAGCGATCGCCGAGCAGTTGGGGCAACAAGGGGCAAACGTTGTTGTTACCTATGCTGGAAATCGAGACAAAGCAGAAGAAGTCGTGGCCAAGATCCAACAAAGCGGTTCAGAAGCGATTGCTCTGGCAGCCGACGTGCGCGATCTTTCCCAGATCCAGGCTCTGTTTGAGCGGGCCTTACGCCACTTTGGCAAGCTTGATATCCTGGTCAACAACGCTGCTGGCAAAAGCATCTATAAGCCCACGGCAGATTTGACCCTTGAAGATTACAATACGATGTTTGACATCACGCGCGGCGTTTATTTTGCGCTGCAACAAGCCGCCCGCCATATTGCCGATGGTGGTCGCATTGTCAGCTTGTCGAGCGGTGCCACAGTGATGCCGATCCCCTTGGGAGGGGCTTATAGCGGCTGCAAAGCAGCGATCGAACAGTTTAGCGCCTGTCTTGCCAAAGAATTGGGCTCGCGGGGCGTTACCGTCAATACAGTGGCTCCAGGCGTGACCGACACCGATGGGCTGGTGATGGATCAATCCCAAATCGATCAATTGGTGGCTCAAACACCCCTCGGTCGACTGGGGCAACCCACGGATATTGCCAATGTGGTGGCGCTGTTGGTGTCAGACGCAGCCCACTGGATTACCGGTCAGCACATCCGAGCCAATGGCGGTATTGTTTAGCGTCACGGATTAAGCATGAACCAATCAGATCCCAATTCTCTGCTGACTAAAGCTGCCCTGTTGCTGGTCAGCACCCTCACTGTAATGTCAGGAGCCACGATTGCACCCGCTTTGCCCGCCATGCAGGTACAGTTTTCTGAACTCCCTAATGTTGATCTGTGGGTCAGGCTAGTATTAACGGTTCCAGCCTTATTGATTGTGGTAGGGTCGCCGCTTGCCGGTGTGATTGTCGATCGGCTGGGCCGTAAATCCTTGCTGCTTGCTTCACTGCTGTTGTACGGGTTAGCGGGCAGTTCAGGCTTTTTCCTCAACTCGCTGTTTGCCATTTTGCTGGGGCGCGCATTGTTAGGATTGGCAGTGGCAGGTATTATGGTCAGCGCCACAACGCTGATTGCCGACTATTACACAGGTGCCACTCGTGCCAGCTTTATGGGGCTGCAAGCAGCATTTATGGGATTAGGTGGCGTGCTGTTTTTGTCAGTGGGTGGCGTGCTTGCCGATAGGAATTGGCGATTGCCATTTTTGATTTATCTGCTGGCTTGGTTGTTATTGCCGATTGCGATCACCGCTCTCTACGAACCTCCTCGCAGGTCTGTTGCCCCGTCTCACCCGGCTTCCCTGCAAGAGCCACAGATAACCGCTGCCTCTTTACCTGTTAAGCTTCTAGCTTTTGTGCTTGGATCAGCATTGATTACGCAGATCATTTTTTATCTGATTCCCGTGCAATTACCGTTTTATCTACGGAATTTGACCAGCGCCAGCGCAACTCAAAGTGGACTGGCGATCGCCTTCTGCACGCTTTTTAGTGCGTTTTCGTCAATGTTCTACGGTAGGCTTAAACAGCGTTTAGAGTTTATCCAAATTCTGACGCTCAGCTTTGCCTTGCTTGGTGTTGGTTATGCAGGGATTGGGTTGGCTCGTGACTATGCCCAAGTATTGGCAAGCCTGATTCCCGCAGGCTTGGGGCTAGGAGTATTAATGCCCAATCTCAACGTGTGGGTATCTTCCGTCGTTCCCGACCTGCTGCGAGGGCGAGCCTTAGCCGGAGTCACTAGCTTCTTTTTCCTAGGGCAGTTTCTCTCACCCATCGTCAGTCAACCGATCGCTCAGCACATTGGATTAGCGGCAACCTACAGTTTGGCTGGTGGTTTACTCCTGAGCTTAGCAGCACTATTTCGGTTGATGCAGCGGCCAATAAATCACCTGATCAGTCCATAATTCTGTACAACAACCTTGTCTGTCTTGTCTCTTGTCTGTCTTGTCTGTCTTGTCTGTGGCAAGTCTGCACCGCACTCAACAGAGCAGCAGTCTGTTCAAAGCAGCTGAGCGAACGAGCCCCCCCGATTTGACTTCTCAACTCCCCCCTTCAAGCTTGGTTCTGCACCCTTCGAGCCCCAAGCTTGGCGAGCCGAGCCCTAACCTCCAAGGTCCGAGTTTTCGGCAGGATGAGCCGAGCTTTCTGCTCAACCTTAAGAGCTTAAAGCTCGATGAGCCGAGCTTCGAGCGGCAAATTCCAAGTAGCGAGCCGTCCGCCGCAAGCTCCAGACT
>JANNOU010000154.1:0-12562 GCA_031399305.1 Leptolyngbya sp. SOY_34_metabat_272 | reverse complement strand
GTCCGAGTCATGCTCGCGGTCCTTGGGTCTATGGCGGCTCAAGGTCCGGTGATTCATTGGGTCAGTAACCACCGACGCCATCATCAATACAGCGACCAGCCAGGCGATCCCCATTCTCCTCACTTGCAGCCGCTGGGCAAGAGCGGCCAGCTTTATGGATTGTGGCACGCTCATATTGGCTGGATGTTTGGGAGCGAGCTTGTGAATTCCGCGCTTTGCGCTAGGGATTTACGGCGAGATCCTGCCATTGTTAGGGTCAGCCGACTTTATCTGATTTGGGTGATGCTCGGCCTGGCGATCCCGACGATTTTGGCAGGGCTGCTCTCACAGACCTGGACCGGAGCCTGGCAAGGCCTGTTGTGGGGAGGGCTGGTCCGAATTTTTCTGGTCCACCACGCGACCTGGAGTATTAACTCCATTGCGCACCTCTGGGGGAGTCGCCCCTTTGAGACGCATGAGCAGAGCAGTAACAATTTCTGGCTGGCCATCCCAACCGGCGGTGAAGGCTGGCACCACAACCACCACGCCTTTCCCAGTTCTGCGGTGTTCGGCCTGGAGTGGTGGCAGATTGATTTGGGTGGCTGGGTGATCCAGGGGCTGGAGAAATTGGGGCTAGCTTGGGAGGTCAAGCGGCCTACCCAGCTGATGGTTGCAGCGAAAAAGCGGCTGCGGCTGGACTAATGGGATCTCGAGATTGGCTGCCGCGCTATTGCAGGCAGTGGGTCCGATAGACGACGCTCGCGCCCTCGTGGGTTTGCTCTAGGACCAGCAAGGGGGTGGGCATGGCTTTTTGATCCCAGTGGATCATCACGACTCGGTTCTGAATAGTCGGCTGCCAGGTTTCATGTTCGTCTGGCAAGCGCAGAAAGTTCTCGATGCAGGTCACGATTTGTTTGACCGTCTCGGAACTGGGCTGGGTCGGGATCTTGGTCAGCTTGATTTGAATGCGGAATAGGACGCGGGACGTTCCCTTGGGTCGACCGCCTGGCTGGTACTCAACGTCGAAAATTTGCTCGACCTGGCGGGCCACACTGGCGATGCCAATGGTGCCTTGTTTGGCCTGGCTGGGATATAGAGCCGCCGTCATTTTGTCCTTGACCTTGGCTTTGATTTGATTGAGGATCACCGCGTGGAACTTATCCTCGGCCATACGCAGCCTGAGGTAGTCTACGTTGAACTCTCTGGAGTGTACTAAGTCGGGGTTGCTTTCTAGCTCGCCAATGGTTTTCAGTGATAGCTGTAGTTTTCGCTTAAGCTCTTGGTTTTTTAGTTTTTCGAGCTTGACTTCGTGCGAGAGTCGCTTGATTTTCAGTCGGGTCAGCACGACCCCAACCGCCAGGGGCAACAGGCTGACTGCAATCGCGAAGGTCGGCAGCCCAGGCTGAAAATCTGGCTGTTCGACGTTGGTTAACAGGGCGACTTCGATTCCTTGGCTGCTGGTCAACTTGGCTTGAGTCACTGGGGTGCTTCTGAAACCGATGTTCTCAAGGTAGACGGTCAGCGCTGACCCCCCCTCAGTGAGGCTGCTGAGGTCTATATAGAGGCCTCAACTACGGGATCCGTAGCGGTTCGGAAGGACAGACACGGTAAACAGATCCCTGGTTACCGTGAACCGATGTGTAGTCACTCTGAATCAGGGAGTGGCCAGGCTGAACGCAGAAGTCGTCAGCCTGCTGAGGCTAGCGCTGACCCAGGTTCACGGGCTGAGCGTAGCTTCGGTCTTGGCGATCGCCAGCAGTGTCTTCAGTACCGAGTCGGGGTTGAGGCTGATCGAGTCAATGCCCTGCTCGACCAAGAAGGCCGCGAATTCGGGATAGTCGCTGGGGGCTTGGCCGCAGATGCCGATCTTGCGATTGAACTGCTTGGCGGTGGCAATCACCCGACGCAGCTGGCGTTTCACCGCTTCGTTGCGCTCGTCGAATAGATGCGAGACCAGGGCAGAGTCGCGATCCAGCCCCAAGGTGAGCTGGGTCAAGTCATTGGAGCCAATCGAGAAGCCGTCAAAGACCTTGCTAAACTCATCGGCTAGCTCGATATTGCTCGGCAGCTCGCACATGACGTAAACCTGCAAGCCGTTTTGCCCTTGCACCAGCCCGTACTGGGCCATCTCCGCTAGCACCTTGCGGCCTTCTTCGGGTGTGCGGCAGAACGGGATCATGGGAATCACGTTGGTCAGGCCCATCTCGTCGCGGACCCGCTTAAAAGCCCGGCACTCCAGGCCAAAGGCGTCGCGATATTTCGGGTCGTAGTACCGGGAGGCTCCGCGCCAGCCCATCATCGGGTTTTCTTCCTGCGGCTCAAACTCGCGACCGCCGATCAGGTTGGCGTATTCGTTGCTCTTGAGGTCGGACATGCGTACGACCACCGGCTTGGGGTAAAAGGCCGCTGCCAGCATGCCAATTCCCGAAGCTAGCTTGTCCACAAAGAAAGCTGGGCGGTCCTCATACAAAGGCGTCAACTGGCTGATTTCCCACTTGGCGGCCTTGTCTTTTAACTGGTCGAAATGCAACAGCGCCAAGGGATGGACCTTGATGTGGTTGGCGATGATGAACTCGGTGCGGGCCAGCCCTACACCATCGTTGGGAATGAACGAGAGGCTGAACGCCTCTTGGGGGTTGCCCACATTCATCAACACCTGGGTGCGGGTGCGCGGCAGATCATCCAATTGGATCTCCTGGACCTCGAAGGGCAGCAGACCTCGGTAGACTCGCCCTTCTTCGCCCTCCGCACAGGAAACCGTGACCTCCTCGCCATCGTGCAGGATCTCGGTGGCGTTATCGCAGCCCACAATCGCCGGAATGCCCAGCTCCCGCGCGATAATCGCAGCGTGACAGGTGCGTCCGCCCTGGTTGGTGATCACGGCGCTGGCCTTTTTCATGATCGGTTCCCAGTCGGGGTCGGTGCGAGTGGTCACCAGCACCTCGCCTTCGCGGAACTCATCCAGCTTGCGGATATCCAGGATGGTTCGCACTTTTCCCTGGCCGATCATCTCACCGACAGCACGCCCGATCAGGAAGGGCTCGGGACTGGACGCGTCTAGCAGTTTGTAGGTTCTGAGGATCGTGCTGGATTTCTGAGAATGGACAGTTTCCGGGCGTGCCTGCACTACAAACAGGTCGCCGGTCGTGCCGTCCTTGGCCCACTCGATGTCCATCGGGCTGTAAGTGCCCCGCACGGCAGAATAGTGATCTTCGATGATGCAGGCCCACTCTGCCAGCTTCAGGATCTCATCGTCGTTGAGCGCGTATTTTCCCTGCTCTGACTTGGGAACGGGCACATTGGTGGTTGGCTTGCTGCCTCCCAGGTTATAGATCATCTTGATCTCTTTGCTGCCGAGCCGTTTATCCAAGATCGGGCGAAAGCCTTGCTGCAGGGTGGGCTTAAACACAATGTACTCGTCGGGATTGACCACACCCTGCACCACGTTTTCACCGAGTCCGTAGGCTGCGGTGACCAGCGCCGCGTTCTTGAAGCCGGTCTCCGTATCGATGGAGAACATCACACCGGAGGCTGCCAGGTCGGAGCGCACCATTTTCTGCACACCGACTGCGAGGGCGACCTCAAGGTGATCAAAGCCTTTGAGCGTGCGGTAGGAAATCGCGCGGTCGGTGAACAGGGAGGCGAAACACAGGTGGCAGGCTTCGAGAACGCCGTTAGTACCACGGATGTTGAGATAGGTTTCTTGTTGCCCGGCAAAACTGGCATCCGGCAAGTCTTCGGCGGTGGCACTAGAGCGGACGGCAACGTCTACGCCGCTGTGTCGGCTGAGGCAGGCTTCTCGCTCGTCGCCGATCAGGCGCTCACACAGCTCCACGCGAGCGTTGTAGCGATCAGACAATTGAACATAGGCCTCAATGATCGCCTCTTCTAACTCCGGCGGGAACGGCGTGTCCAAGATCAAGGTCCGCGCCTGTCTGCCGCGCTCTCGGAGGTTGTTAACATCGCCTGTGTCCAGGTCGGCTAACAATTGGCGCAGGCGGGCTTCCAAGCCTGCTTTTTGAATGAAGTGGCGAAAGGCGTAGGCTGTGGTCGAAAAGCCAGTCGGCACATTCACACCCTTGGGTGTTAGCTGCCGGATCATTTCCCCCAGCGAGGCGTTTTTGCCGCCAACCAGAGGCACGTCAGCAATGCCAACCTGCTCAAACCAGAGGACAAAGGCGCGCTCTCTCAACTCCGGGTTCAAAGGAGAAGTATCCAGTTTTTTGACAGCAAACATGGCATCAATTCCCAATGGTGGGCTCAAGGATTCATATAGCTTCAGGATAGCTCGCGTCACTGATCAAAGCGCTAGAAGCCGATCTGAAAAGCCAATCTTGAGGAGAAAAACCCTCTCAAAAAAGGTCAAAACCTCACCCCCATCAGCACCAAAATCTTAGCGTTTTACCTGCCCAAGAGCGTGTTAAGTTTTATTGGCTGAAGCGGCACCTTGCGGCGACTTTTACAAACTATTAAAGGGAACGCTTGTTTGTCGGCTGCTGCCAGTACTATAAACCTATCTCCCGAGCCTCAGAGTGCTGAGCTCTGGCTTGGTTTTAGCTTGGTTTTAAAGTGACATGGCAACGTTGAATAGAAACAGGATAAAGCTGAAAGCAACAGCCTTCGATAAAGCCGATGCGATTTGCCAAGCGGGAACATTGCTGGTAGAAAACGGCAATATGAGGCCAGCCTACATTGCCAGCATGATAGCGCGGGAGCAGGTTGCGCACACCTATCTGGGGAATGGGATTGCAATTCCGCATGGCCTTCCGAAAGACAGAGATTTGATTTTGCAAACTGGGATTTCGGTGGTGCAGATCCCCGCTGGCGTGGCATGGAATCCCGGCGAAACAGTGCATTTGGTGGTTGGAATTGCGGCTAAATCCGATGAGCATCTTGAGATTCTCGCCAACCTGACCCACATTCTGGATGATGAAACCACGATGCAGCGTTTAGCGCGAACCACGGATCCAGATGAGATTGTGGATTGCCTGACCCAGCGACGCAGCAATGGCAAGTTTGCGACTTCAGCCCAGGAGCCTGACTTGGACCCAGAATTTGCGAAGTTTGCGACGGTGACGATTCAGGGGACAACCGGACTGCATGCGCGTCCGGCCACCACGTTAGTCAATTTGGCGAAGCAGTTTGAGGCGGAGATTCGGGTTGGCTGCGGTGAGCAAACGGCCAACGCCAAAAGTCTGGTGTCGTTGTTGAAACTGGGGGTTGAGGGCGGGCAGACTGTCCGGCTGAGCGCCCAGGGGTCCGATGCCGAGCAGGCGCTGGCAGCGCTAACGCGCACGATTGAAGCGGGACTAGAAGACGATGGCGACGGTGAGGGCGCTGCCGCAGTCAGTTTGGGGCGAGCCCTGAGGTTCGAGTCTGAGGCAATCCCGGGGATTGCGGCTTCGCCAGGGTTGGCGATCGGCCCGGTTTTCCAGTTCAAGCGCGGCAGGTTGGTGTTTGAAGCCACGGCAACTGAGCCAGCGGCAGAAATCGTCCGCTTGCAGCAGGCTGTGGCCGTGGCCAAGCTACAGTTGCAGCAACTATACGAGGAAGTGAAGGTGCGCTCTGGGCCAGGCAAGGCCGCGATCTTTCTGGCGCATCAGGAGTTTTTGGAGGATCCAGAATTGGTGGCCGCAGCGAGCGCCGATTTGCAGAACCACCGCAGCGCCGCTTGGGCCTGGCAACAAGCTTATGAGCAACGGGCGCAGGCGCTAGAAGCACTGACAGATCCCCTATTGGCCGGGCGGGCGGTCGACCTGCGCGATGTGGGACGGCGGGTGCTGCGGGTGCTGGCCGACAAAGTCGAGGACGAGCCAAGCCTGCCTGATCACGCCGTGATTCTGCTGGCAGAAGACTTGACGCCCTCGGATACGGCGGGGCTAGACCCGGCCCTCACGCTCGGCTTTTGCACGGCTTATGGCGGTCCCACCTCGCACAGCGCGATCATCGCTCGGTCGCTAGATCTCCCGGCGATTGTGGGCGCAGGCCCAGCAGTGCTCAATCTCAGCGATGGCACCCCCTGCATCCTGGACGGCGAAAACGGCAGCCTTTACCCGTATCCAAGCGAGGTGGATCGGATCACGGCTCAGAACGCCCAAAAAGATTGGCAAGCGCTGCGCCAAGCCGAAAAACTGGCCTGCTATCAGCCTGCAATTTTGACCGACGGGCATCGCGTGGAGGTAGTGGCCAATATTGGCGCAGCCATAGAGGCAGAGCAAGCGGTCAAGGCCGGAGCCGAAGGGGTCGGGCTGCTGCGCACGGAGTTTTTGTTTTTGAACCGCTCCGAGCCCCCCTCTGAGCAAGAACAGGTTGCGGCCTACACCCAAATGACTCAGGCCTTGAACGGGTTGCCTCTGATCATTCGCACCCTAGATATTGGCGGCGACAAAGCCGTGCCCTACTTGCAGCTACCCGCCGAAGCAAACCCGTTTCTGGGCGTGCGGGGCATCCGGCTTTGTCTGCAACGTCCGGATCTATTCAAACCGCAGCTGCGGGCGATTTTTCGGGCCGCTCAAACTGGGCCGGTCAAAATCATGTTCCCGATGATCGCCACCCTGGAAGACCTCAGCGCGGCGTGTCAGATTGCGGAGGCGGTTCGCAGCGAGCTGGGAGCGCAGCCGGTAGAAATTGGCATGATGGTCGAGGTGCCTTCGGCGGCACTGATGGCCCCTGAATTTGCCAAAGCAGTCGATTTCTTCTCGATTGGCACCAATGACCTGACCCAGTACACGCTGGCGATGGATCGCGGGCATCCCGCCTTGGCTCGCCAGGCCGATGGTCTGCACCCGGCGGTTCTGCGCCTAATCGCGCAAACGGTACAAGCGGCCAAGGCCGAGGGCAAATGGGTTGGTGTCTGCGGGGGCGTGGCCGGTGAACCCCTGGGAGCCGCGATTCTGACTGGGTTGGGCGTGACCGAACTGAGTGTCAGCATCCCCAGCGTGGCAGCTGTGAAAGCCAAACTGCGCAGCCTCAGCTTGGTGCAAACGCAAGCGTTGGCCAAACGCGCTCTGAGTTGTCGCAGCGCTCAGGAAGTTCGCGCCCTGCCCTTGAGCCTGCAACCATGAAGCCCCAGATCGCCACGATCACCTTGAATCCGGCAATTGACCAGACGGCTGCGATTGTCGATTTCAAAGCCGGAGAGGTCAACCGCGTGGACTGGGAGCAGGTTGACCCAGGCGGCAAAGGGGTCAATGTCGCCTCGTTCCTGACCGATTTCGGCTACTCGGTGACGGTTTCTGGGTTCCTGGGCCAGGACAACGCTGGGCTGTTTGAGAGCTTCTTCGCGCAAAAGGGCATTCACAATCGGTTTGTGCTCATCCCCGGCAAAACTCGGGTCAATGTCAAAATTATCGACGCCGCGCAAAATCAAGTCACAGATATCAATTTCCCAGGCCAAGTGCCCACCGCAACTGACACAGCCGCGCTGATTCAAGTGGTCGATCAGCTGGCCATGACCTGCGATTGGTTTGTGTTGTCAGGGAGCATTCCGGTGGGACTTTCGCCTAGGATTTATGCGGAGTTGATTACCCGTTTGCAAGCTCAAGGCAAAACGGTGGTGCTCGATGCCAGTGGCGAGAGTTTTCGGCAGGCGCTACCGTTGGCACCTTATGCGATTAAACCCAATCTGGCTGAGCTTCAGGAACTGGTCGGCCAACCTCTAGAGACTGAGGTGGCAGTGGTGCAAGCGGCTCAAGCACTCTTGGCGCAGGGTCTGCACTGTGTGGTGGTGTCCATGGGCGCGCGCGGAGCGATCTTTGCCGAAGCAGATGCGGTGGTTTATGCTCGCCCGCCGCAGATCCAAGTGGTCAGCACGGTTGGGGCGGGGGATGCGATGGTGGCGGGCCTGGTGATCGCGAAATTGCGGGGACTGTCCTTAGCCGAGAGTGCGCGACTGGCGACTGCCTTTTCGCTGGGTGCCCTAAGCCAAGTAGGTCCTCGTCTGCCGCCGCGAGAGACGATTGAGTCGCTGAGCACTCAAGTCACCATCCAAGACTTAAAATCCTTAACCGCTTCTGCCAGTAGCAAAGAGTGATAACCATGAGCCCAAACATTGTGGCCGTAACCGCCTGCCCCACGGGCGTTGCCCATACTTTCATGGCAGCCGAAGCCCTCAAGAAAACCGCACAGGTGATGGGCTACGACATCCGCGTCGAAACTCAGGGTGCGGAGGGCGTTCGCGACCCGTTATCAGCGTCTGAAATTGCCGCAGCTGATGTGGTGATTATCGGTGCCGATATTCGGGTCGATTTCGAGCGCTTCCAGGGCAAGCCGATCTATGAAACTTCGACCAGTCAGGCGATTCGCAACACCCAAGCCGTGATCGAAGCGGCGCTGTCCGAAGCCCAGCCCAGCCAGCCTGACTTGGCTCAGCCGAAGTCTGAACCCTCGCCAACCCCTGCCATTGCCAACCTGCCCAAGGCGCTGGTCGCAATTACCGCCTGCCCCACGGGCATCGCCCACACGTTTATGGCAGCGGAAGCGTTGCGTAGAGCCGCTACGGAGCTTGGGCATCAGATCAAGGTCGAAACCCAGGGCTCGGTGGGACCCAAGGATCAGCTGACGCCGGAAGAGATTGCCCATGCCGATGTCGTGATCATTGCGGCCGATACCCATGTGGATTTAGCGCGCTTCCAGGGCAAGCGGCTCTATGAAACCTCGACCAAACAGGCCCTCAAAGATGGCAAAGCCGTGATTGTGTCGGCGCTGGCGATGCCGGAACCGGCGCAGTCGGTCGATTATCTCCAGTCGGTGCAGCAAGCCAAGGCTGAGCGCTCCACGCAGCGCTCGGGTCCCTACAAGCATCTGCTCACCGGCGTCTCTTACATGCTGCCGGTGGTGGTGGCCGGGGGCTTGATTATCGCGCTGTCTTTTGTATTTGGGCTGAATCCGCCAGAGGGCAGCCTTGGCAACGCCCTGCTGCAGATTGGCGGCAAATCGGCGTTTGCGCTGATTGTGCCGGTGCTGTCGGGCTACATTGCCTTTTCGATTGCCGACCGTCCAGGACTGGCCCCCGGTCTAGTCGGCGGGATGCTGGCGGCTAACCTGAGCATGGGCTTCCTCGGCGGCATTATCTCTGGCTTCCTGGCTGGCTACATTGCCCTGTTTGTCCGCGATAAGGTCAATCTGCCGGAAAACTTTCAGGGGCTCAAACCGGTTCTGGTGATCCCGCTGCTCTCTACTCTGGCAGTGGGTCTGCTGATGATCTATGTCTTCGGGGCTCCGGTGACCGCGATTATGAACGGACTCACTAATTTCCTGCAAACTATGGGCCAGACCAACGCGGTTCTGCTGGGATTGCTGCTAGGGGGCATGATGGCTGTGGATATGGGCGGCCCAGTGAATAAGGCAGCCTATACCTTTGCCGTCGGCTTGCTGGCGAGCAATATTACGACGCCAATGGCAGCGGTCATGGCGGCGGGGATGACGCCGCCGCTGGGCGTCGCCCTGGCCACGCTGATTGCTAAACAGCGCTTCAGTGCCGAGGAGCAAGAGGCGGGTCGAGTTGCGACGGTCCTGGGCCTCTCTTTCATCACCGAGGGAGCAATTCCCTTTGCGGCCAAAGATCCGATTCGGGTGATTCCCGCTTGCCTGATCGGCTCTGCCATTGCGGGCGCGCTTTCGATGTGGTTTGGCTGCACGTTGAAAGCGCCCCACGGTGGCATCTTTGTGTTGGCGATTCCCAATGCAGTGGGTCAGGGTGGCCTCTATGTGGTGGCCATTGCCTTAGGCAGCCTGGTCACTGGCGTGGTTCTCTCCCAGGTCAAGCCCCGGCTCACAGCGGTGCAGACCCCAGGCTTGACGAGCTGACCTGGGGTAGAGGTTCTGAACCTTCCCCGAGCGTCTCATCCCCGAGGTTTCCGACTAAGGTCTTGCACTTAGTTGGATGCAGGCTCCGACTGAGCCTGCCAGGGGGGCCTTTGTTTCAAACCACAAGCAGCCTAAGCGCGTCGGCCAACTTCGGCACGGATCGCGGTGAGGCTGGCTTCGACTTGGGCGCGGAAAAGGTTATAGAACAGGCTGCGGGGAGTGCCCGACTTGGGCTCGGCCTGAATCTGGTAGGTCATCAGCACCTGGTTAGTCGGGCCACCGGGGTAGGCGGCAACCGGCTGCAGCGTCCAGCCGCCTTGCATTTTCTGGATATTGTCGCCTTCGACCAGTTCGAAGCGGAGGCCACTTTGAGGGGTTTCCGTGATCGCCAGGCGGGTGCGAGAGGTGACGGTGATCAGGGCAACGCGGCGACGGTCCACCTGCTCAACGATGCGCTGGTTGCCATTGGATTGCAGGACACGGCTAGAAGCCACATTGGGCAGGAAGCGGGTGTAGCTGGGGTAGTCGGTCAGCACGGCCCAGACCCTGGCGGGGGTTGCATTGATCAAAATACGGGCGGTGTAGCTGCCCTGCTCTCCAGTGACAATCGGTCGCCCCTCGCGCAGGGCGGTGCGCTCCTGGACGGGCAGAACGTCGACGGGGCCGTTGAACAAGCCCGTCTGAGCAGAGACGGAGCCAGGCTCGGCGACAACCAGGGCCCCGAGCAACAGTAGCCCTAGCGAAAAACGAGTACGCAACGGATTCAGCATCGGAGTAAGATCTTCTCTGCGTAGTTTTGCGAATAGGGCTGCACAACGGATACCCCTGAGCAGCAAGCCCGATACAGTGTATCGAATTGCCCTGCCTGGGTCACCTAGCCTCTGTGAGCCTTCCTCCGATCCTCCACAGCGAGCTGCGTAGATCCGGGAGCTATGGGCTCGCTTGAGCACACCTATCTCTCTAGAACCAGATTCGGGAGTAGAAGAGCCAGGCTAGCTCAGGCAGAGGCTCTCAGAGTTGGGTCAACCCAGCTCAGGGCTCGGCAGTTCTCTGCTGCAGCCACGCTATTTTAGATCGGAGCTCGGCGATTCTAGGCCAAAGTTGCGTCGTTCTATTCTGGGGCCCGCAGATTCTATCCTGGAGCTCGGCAATTCCCTCCTAGAACTCGGCGATTCTAGTCTGGAGCTCGGCGATTCTAGATCAGCTCTGCGTTGTCCGAGTTCTGAACCTCATCGACCGAGTTCTGGACTCAGTCATTGACAACCTCAGGGTCCTCGACTAGGATTTGCGCGATCCGGGCCTGCAAGCGCTGCATCTCGTCCCGCAGCTCAGTCGGTTGCAGAATCACCAGAGACAGCCTCAAACCCAGCAGAAACTGAGCCAACCAGATCATGCACTCCTCGTGGCAGACCAGCAGCACCCCTTGTTGCACCACGGTCAGCACCCCCACGGTGACTGGAATTTGCGCCTGTGCCTCTGCCAACGTTGCTTTGATCAACACTTCAACCCGATGTTTGCGGCGGATATTGCCCAGAGATTGCGCCACAAAATTCAGCGGGTCAAAAGTTTCAGGTGGGCTGAACCGGCTGTCTAATAAGTCAACCGTCAGCACTCGATCCAAGCGGAAGGTGCGCAAATCTTCTCGCAGGTGACAGTAGCCGGTGGCATACCAGCATTCAGCTCGGTAAATCAAGCCATAGGGGTCAAGCACTCTTTGAGAAACATCCCCATCCGGTGTTTGATAACGCAGCGCCACTTGCCGCTGCTGCTGAATCGCCAAGCCAAGCGTGGCCACCCGCTCAGGTGCAACCAGTGGATTGGAAGACCCGGGCTTCTCGATAACCAGCGTCTCCTGCAAAGCTTGCACACGTTCGCGCAAGTTTTGCGGCAACACGCGCAAGACTTTGGCCAGCGCCCCCTCAACCGCTAAGTTGACGCTCTCTAGCTGCAATTGCCGCGCCGCCAACAAGCCCAGCGTCAGCGCAATTGCCTCAGGTTCAGAAAACATCAATGGCGGTAGCTTGAAGCCGGGACGGAGCCGATATGTCCCATGCCGCCCCCGCTCTGCCTCCACTGGAATTCCCAGATCTTGCAGTTGCACAATATAGCGGCGCACCGTGCGGCGATTTACCTCCAACCGCGTCGCTAGCTCCGCGCCAGTGATCTGAGCGTGAGATTGCAACAGCTCCAACACAGTCAAAACACGACTCGTAGGCTGGTACATCGTCAAGCCAGAGTGCCTATTTCCAATTAGGACCAATTATGTCCTATTGGCCCCCTATGCTCAAGAGTAGGGATAAAAAAACGAGGGACGCCAAGATGAGAACCCACCAGCAATGGCTCACCTATCGAGAACTTGAACTCGTTTGGGCTCAACAACCAGAGCCAAAACGCAGAATTCTGCCGGTCTTATCCGTACTCAGCGGACTCTGGAATCGATTAATAGCTACCCTATCCACAAGCGATCAACCGTGCATTTGGCAAACGCTTGACCGTCAGAGTCAAATCTGGTGGAACGTCTACAACCCCAGAACTCGTCAGCTCATCCAGTTTGCTTCTGAGCAAGAGCTACTAACCTGGATCGACGAAAGTTTTTTGAGCCACTGACTTATTTTTACTTGAACTCGCAGAAGAGGCGATTGCTCAGCTTAAAAATAAGAGCAATTTCCACTTCTGCGAGTTAAAGTAAAAATAAATCAGTGGCTCAAAAAAAATTAGTAGATAAAGGTTAGTATCTATTTGTCAGAAGCAAACAGGATGAGCTGACGAGTTATGG
>JANNOU010000119.1:0-35369 GCA_031399305.1 Leptolyngbya sp. SOY_34_metabat_272 | reverse complement strand
CGCCGAATCACAGCGGTTGAACCATTGCTAATGGGATTGTCACGAAGCAAGTAGAGTGGAGTAATCTCTTTTAACTTGGGCATTGTATAAGTGCCCAGAGAGTTTCCAGCTTCATCAATAAAAGCGGAGCGACTGAAGCTGATGCCCACAGTCGGTGACTTCTGTAAATGTTTGACGTGTCTTTCCAGCTTTTCTGGTAGCCATAGATCGTCTCCGTCCAAAAGAGCCAGATACTCCCCCTGGGCGTGACGAATGCCTGTATTCCTGGCTCCAGCCAATCCTCGATTTTCCTGACTGATAATCTTAATTCTGGAATCTGTAAATTGCCGACAAATTTCAAGACTGCGATCTGGCGAGGCGTCGTCGATAATCAGAATTTCAAGATTTTCATGGGTCTGTTTCAGAACTGACTCAACAGCGGCGCCAATGTATTTCTCAACTCCATAGACTGGCAGAATCACAGAGATTTTTTGCATCTTACCTGGACTGTTCCTGAAGAATTCGACGTTTTTGAGAAGCTCCGGTTAGCTTCAAGCCCAAAGCCTCAAGCTGGTGATAAAAGGAGCGGGGTAGAAGCCAGAGCGAATAAGCAGCAGCCAAGGTCAATAAGGTGCGCCGAGGTTCCTCTATTAGAATTTGCCAGTGAGTGAGTATAGATCGGTGGGCCAGTTTAATAGCGGTAGAAGCCGATTGCGAACGCACCGCCCTTCGCGCTAGAAAACGCAACTGGTAAGCTCGCGCTGTATCGCCCCACCGTTCAACCAGTTCTGGAGCATAGGTGCGGGTCTTGTCGAGCACTCTCTCAAGCGATTCAAACTGCTTCAGCAAATTGGTAGAAGCCCCACTCGGATTAACTCGATACAAAGTCAGGGCTTCCGGAATTCCCTCAATCTGCCAGTTGGTTTGAAGGATAATACGCAGCCAACATTCGATGTCCTCTACATGGTGCAATTGCTCATCAAAATAACAATCTTTTAAAGAGGTGCCAAAATCTTCTTGGAATTTAATGGCTTCAAGTGCCTGGCGGCGAATCACCGGAGCAGAGCCATTGCCAATTGGGTTCCGGTAGAGAATGTAAGGTGGGGTAATGCCCTGAAGTTCAGAGAGCTGATAGAGGCCCAGAGGCTGACCTGCCTCATCGATAAAAGCAGAGCGACTAAAGCTCACTCCTACACCGGGTGAACTTTCCAAATGTTCGACGTGTTTTTCCAGCTTCTCAGGCAACCACAGGTCATCTCCATCCAGAAAGGCCAAATACTCTCCTTGAGCCTGATGAATACCTGCATTGCGAGCAGCACAGACTCCCTGGTTCTGTTGACGGATAATGCAAATTCTAGGATCCGTGAACCGTTGGCAGATCTCAACACTACGATCTGGGGAACCATCGTCAACAATGAGTAACTCGAAATCCTTGTATGTCTGCTCAAGAACAGACTCGATCGTTTTAGATATGTATCTCTCAACTCCGTAAACCGGAATGATCACAGAAACTTTTTTCATACTGAAATAAAATTGAAACTCGCCAACCTATGATAACTAGAGAGAAATGAGAGCCTTTTTGTCGCTGAAGCTTCTGAGACGAGTCGCACGAATTCGACTAACGCTGTTGAGGAGGCGGCTGGCAATTCTAGGTGAGAGTATTTGTATCAGCATCAGCTTAACCAATAAGACTGATGTCCTTTTACTGAGCAAGACTTTTGGATGTAGACGAATCGCTTTCCAGAGGTACTGGCTAGCCTGCTGCGCTCCGGCTGCTTTGGGAATTCGAGTTAAGCATAGGTGGGCTAAGAACTGATAGAGGTTAGATAGGCTTTGTTTTTTAAGAAGCTGCAACTCTGGTGGAGCTGAACGGAATGCCTTTTCGAGGGTGATGAGGTGATATTTTTCCATTACCTCAATTTTAGAGGACATTGCCCCTGCAGATTGACGATAGAGAATCTGTGGTTTGGGAACAACTACGAAGGGCCAACGAGCCGCTAGCCGCAACCAATAATCCCAATCCTCACAGGAGCCTAGTTCAGGGTCAAACTCTTCGGTGGACTCGATAGCCTGCCTGCGAATCAGAGGATTTGAGCCACTGCCCAGGAAGTTGCCAACCAGAAGTTGAGCGTAAACATCGCCTTCAAAGAATACAGACTCGCCTGTGTGGGAAAATTCACCCTGGTCATCCATGAAGTGAGTCCAGCTGTAGGCAACGCCTGCCTCTGGGTGCTCTTGCAAAACTGCAAGTTGAAGCTCTAATTTGTCTGGGGTCCACAGATCATCAGCATCGAGGAAGGCAATAAACGACCCAGTAGATCGAGAAATGCCGCGATTTCGAGCGGTTGGAAGTCCCCCGTTACTATAGGAAAAAACCTTGAGCCTTGGATCTTCAACCTGACTCAGCAGTTCTAGGGTCTGATCGGTTGAACCGTCATTGATCACAATCAGCTCAAAATCTGAGAAGGTTTGCTGCTGAACTGATTCAATCGTTTTCAGAATCGTTCGTTCTGCATTGTACGCAGGGACGATAACAGAAATTTTTGGCATCTGAACCCCTGAAATGAGATGAGATGAAGCGGCATTGTGCAGTTCCGACCGCTTAGAAATTTGAAAGTGCTAGTCTACGACAGGGCATATTTCCTGTCAACTGCGATAGGAATGGGAGCTTTTTGTTTGAGTGCAATGCCTGTTAACAATAGACCCGGCCAATAGTAACATGATGCTGCTTGTATATCAGCTCCGTAAGTGCAGATCCATAGAGTCAAGAAAATGCTGAGTGCTACTTTGGCAGTCACACTTTTCTGCGCTTTAACTAGCAGGTCTAAAGTGGTCCAGACCATAGGAATCAGGAAGGACATGAAACCTACTATGCCCTGAATATACAGAATACCAGCCCATTGGTGATGCGTTCCGATCGGTACGAGCTCCGTGTATTTTGGACCCTGCGCAGCGACCACACCATGTCCCCAGATCGGTGCTTCCTTGGACCCTTCGAGTGCAAGCCTGAATAATCTAGCTCTGACGAGTTCAGAGCCAGCTCGATAACTCTTAATGGTTTGGTCCCACAGGTCTTCTAGGAAGTCAAAAAGTGGAGGTGCGAACAGCCCGGTCAAACAAAAAGTGATTCCCGCAGCGATCTGAACCGACCAGCTGAAGTTGGTCAGCAACCAAGTCAGCACTGGGACCATGAAGATAGTCAAGGTTGTCATTCGGGACAGCGAACTAATAACCATGGCAGCTGCCGCGATCATTCCCAGCCAGCGCAGCCTTTTGTCTGCCTCCTGGCGAACTAGGCAGAAGTAGACGCTGCCCACGACTCCTAGGGTGTTAGCAAAAGGCGTGAATAGTAGTAAGCGCAGTTCGTGGGTGTAGATATCATACTCATATAGATTGACACTCCAGGTAACTTTGTCACCTCCCAAAATAGACCATGGAGTTACGTACTCTGGGCTAGGGATGTGTAGTACATACAGCGCATAGGCAATCAGGATAAAGACTAAATTTTGCAGGCAAAAAATACAGGCTCCCCGGTAAATGAGCTGTGGTCGGATATTGAGGCAGCCAGCCAGCGGCAGAAACGCCATTGGAGCCCAACTCCTGGTCCAGCCAAGAAATGAGGAGATCATCGACCTCAAGCCCAAGTCCCAATCGACGTGAGCCATAATGATGCCGAACTCCATGATCAATACGGCAATTACCCAAATCCATATCGAAGTGGGGATGGTGATTCTCTCCGCAGCTGGCGTACGCTCCGTCTGGTACCAGAGCTTCTTGCATAGGCAAAGGGTTAGAACAGCGGCAAGAATTGGAATGACAACGGCCTGGGCACCGATGAAGTAGAGGCCATAGGTTCCCAGCAGAGTGTACCAGACAAGTCCTTCTTCGAAGTTTTGAGGCTTCATGATTGCGATGTCTTCTCCTGAGCTTCCATGGTCTCAAGCACATTTGGGGTAGACCCATTTTTGAGGAATTTGTCCTTCGCCGCTTCAATCTCAGGAGAGCGGAGCTCCTCCAAGTACGCGGTGGCAATGAACTCTTTTCTGCCGCGTATCCATAGAAGAACCAAACCTGCGGTCACGAGAATTGACGCGGCAGTTGAGCCCAAGAGAGCAAAGGTCGTTTTAGGGGAACTGGGTTTGTCAGGCAAACTGGGCTCTCCCAGGGCTTGCACAATAGGATAGGAGGCAAAGATATCGGATTTTGCGAGATCCAATTTGGCCAGAGTTGAGGTGAAAACCGCCTCTGAAATTTTCAGCCGTCGCTGTAAATCTTCCAGACCCGGTTGTTTCTGCGCCAATTCGCTCAACTTCCGTTGCAGCTGGTTGAGCTCTCGGGACAATGACTCGGCCTGCCCGGATAGACCTCGATACTCAGCGTGGACTGTTACCAAGTTGGTATACAGAGTTTCACGACCCTGCGTATCCATATCTGCGTTGCTGGAAGGGGACAATCGCTGGAGCGCTGTTTCGTTGACCGGTCTACCCAACAGATCTCGTGCTCGCTTTGTCAGTGCTTCGCGAGTTGCCCGCTGCTGATCTCGTGCTCGCAGGACGCCCGGATAGTTCGGCCCCCATTTAGCGAGTAGGGTGATCAGTTGCGTACTAGAATCGCTGTAGTTTTTCAAATTCTGCTGATAGATCTGGTCGGATTGAAGCCGGAATGAATCGGAAGCCTCCTTTGCAGAAAGGCCCAAATCTCTTGACAGCTGGATTAAGCGATTTTCAGCCGCTCGTGTGTTCGAAACAGCGACAGCTTGCTGCGTGCGCAAAGCCTCAATCGTCCCTAGCAGATTCGTGACTTGCTCTACTGAGACCATACCCGACGAAAGTTGATAGGCGGAGAGCTGTTTTTGCTCGCTGACTAGCTTCTCTCTAGCAAAACTAATGGTCTGCTGAGCGGCCTCTTCTCTTTGCCGGACTTCATCGGCTCTGAGCTGATAGACTCGGTCGTCTAAAGCTTGATAAAGGGCTCTGGATTTCTGTTGGGCTTCTTCCGGGCTTGAACCTGTGCTCGAAAACTCGAGTAGGGCGGTGGCGTCCAACAGCTTGACGCGAGGCTTGCCAAACTCCTGAGCCGTCATGCTCAGAGATTTAGCTGCCGCCTCAATAACTTCATTGCTCTCAGCAACCGCTTTATAGTTGGCTCGCGGGTCTAATACAGCACCGGCAACGTAGGCAGAATTAGCGTTAGAAGAGGTGGTACCGATACCCTCGATTGCAACTGCTGAGGCTGCCCCGGAGCCAGGCAGAATTAGCGACCAGGTGCTGGTATAGGCCCTAGAGGCCAGATTGAGATAGGCCACTGTGAGCCCCCAAATCAAAGCGTTTGCGCCAATGATTGCAACTGCATAACCTCTCCAGTCAACGCGACTAGATTGGGATTTTTCAATCGGAGTCTGAGTAGACAGCTGAGTAGTCATTCGATGAATCCAAACAGTATGAAGAGGAACTTAGCCATGATCAAACACACTTATACTTCACATTCCACGTATCGGCAAAATACTGAAATTCTGGTTGACTCAGTTTGTGCAAATACGTGAAAACTCGCTAGGCATGGGCTCTCATGGTGTCTCTAGAGCAGATTCACTTGAATTGCGCCACTCATCCAACAGCAGTCTGAAAAAGGAGAAATCTCGCAGATACCGAAAGGTCAGCCGTTTGGGCTCGGAGGCTAAGCGATGAACCCACTCTAACCCTGCGCCTCTCATCCATTTCGGTGCCCTAGCTTTGACACCTACCAAAAACTCGATGCTAGCGCCAATACCAACGGCTACCTTGGCGCTCGTCTGGTGACCGTAGTTGAAGATCCAAGATTCCTGCTTAGAAAAACCAATCCCCACAAATAGAATATCAATCGACAAATGGCGTAGCGCCTCAGCGTGGTCGGCTGCCTGCTGTCCGTTCACATCGAAGTTTGAGGGTGCTGACCACAATGAGGCCAGGGTCAAGCCTGGATAGTGAATTCGGCAATAGACTCTAAACCGCTCCAGTAGCTCTGGATTGGCCCCTATCACAGCAATCTTGAGCCCTCGCTTGGACGCACCGGACAATAGTAATGGAAACAAGTCAGAACCAGGAATCCGGGACTGAAGCGAGCGGCCCAGGAGCCGCGAAGCCCAAACAATCGGCATGCCATCGGGGAAGTGCCAGTAGGCTCCACAGTACTGCCGATTAAACTCTGGGGATTTCTGGCTCAGGTTAATAATGTGGTCAACATTAGGAGTAGTCACAACACGTAGATGATCTCCCTGGGTAGCCCAGTTCAGGATCTCCTTGGCCGCAGTCCAAACATAACCGTTATAGAAGCCGATCCCAAATAGGTGCTGCTGATTTAAAGACGATTCCTGTCGATTGAGAACTTGTTGCGAAGACATGGTAGGTGCTTGAAGAGAGTCATTGATGGCTGAAAATACAGGAGATGCCCCGCCATAGATAGGTGGTCAGTAGCTACATTGAGTTCGCTACTAGGTCAATTTGAAACCTGGTAATACATTGAGTTCTCGTCGATCCCGCGGTTGAGTTTGAGCAGCCTGCTTCAAGGTCCAGGGTTGTGGTCCGATTAAGCTCATCTCACCGCGCAGGATATTCACTAACCGTGGCAACTCTTCAAACCGATACTTGTACAACCAGCGATCAATGGG
The DNA here is from genome assembly GCA_031399305.1 of Leptolyngbya sp. SOY_34_metabat_272. GTDB lineage: Bacteria > Cyanobacteriota > Cyanobacteriia > FACHB-261 > FACHB-261 > FACHB-261. Next base: position 28,747 of record JANNOU010000119.1, on the reverse strand, counting down.
CGTAAGCAGTTTTCCCGAGCCAAGGGGCAGCATGCGGAACTGGAGCATCTGAAATAATCGGCCCCGCTCGCCGACACACCAGGTCTGGAGAAAGATCGGCTCCGAGGTACGAATCCGAATCAGGAGCGCGATTGTGAGAAGAAGTGGGCTCAGGGCAAGCAGCAGCAGCGCGGCAATCGCCCAATCCAGCGACCGCTTGAACCACCAACGTAATGGGTCACCCTTACCAGACAAACCGAGCGTAGAAGGAACCCGCAGAAACACTGCTTTGCCAGCCTGGGAACAAATATCTGCCCAGAACTGCAATCTGAGTTCACCCAGCTCCGGGGCGATGCGAACCAACTTCACTGGCGAGTATCGTAAGCACTCTACCAACCAGCGCTCGTGTTCCAGTGGGTAATGGCTCGGGGAGTCTATCGTCTGAGAGAGCTGAATTAATAAGTGGCCTTGGCGCTGCCTAAATACATATTGCGCGGCACGGTGCTCATCCTGGCTCTGGTTGAGAGCAGAGCAAACAGATATGGCTGATGTTATGGGAATCTGCATTCTAGTCGGGTAGAGCACAACTTATGGTCAGTTGAACTCTGGGCTGGTTCGCGAAGCCCCAGACAGCTCAACGTCTTTGAATCTGAATCTCAACAAGCAGCGGGCTGCAACCTGCAATAGTGCAATAGATCGGTTAATAGTGCAGCTCCGTCTGCTTGTCTCAGAAAACCGTTTGGATCAGAATCGTTACAGACAAAGCTTTCCCAACCTTCGGGCCGATCGGGTTCGGGACTTGCAATTCCCCTGCCTCCGTGCCGCGTCGGCGCTCGCCCTGATCAAAGAGATCGGAGATGCTCAGGCCGAATCGCGAAGCTTTTGCTCTGGTCTGGCTCAATTTCCTGACTCAACGGCTGACGTCTAGAAATATACAGATCTAGGCCGTCACGTTCTACAGATTGTCCGGGACTTCACAATAGTCTCAGGAAATGATTGGCCAATGACGAAGCCTGTGTGAAGCAAGCTTGCTTGACGAGGGGTTGATGGTATAAACGGACACTAGCTGGGGCTCTCGTTTTGTGAGGCGTCTGACTGCTCGGCAGCTTAGGTGGTAGGATAGCGCACAAGCTAGGGGTGCCTGAATGACCAGGCTGAGATTACACCCTTAGAACCTGAGACCGGGTTATGCCGGCGGAGGGAAGCTGTTTCTTGAGGACAACTCAGTATGCGAAGCAATTGGATTGCTCGGCGTGGCGCTCAGACCAATGTGTCTCAAATGCACTATGCACGCCAGGGGGTAATCACCGAGGAGATGGATTATGTGGCCAGGCGGGAGAATCTGTCACCGGAGCTAGTCCGCTCGGAAGTGGCGCGAGGCCGTCTGATCATCCCGGCCAACATCAATCATCCGAACCTAGAGCCAATGGGCATCGGTATTGCCACTAGCTGTAAAGTTAACGCCAATCTTGGGGCCTCCCCCAACGCCTCGGGAGCCGAGGAGGAACTCGCTAAGCTCAGGCTGGCGGTAAAGTACGGCGCAGACACGGTGATGGATCTGTCAACCGGGGGCGGTGACCTGGATGCGATCCGGATGGCGATTATTCAGGCCTCGCCGGTTCCGATTGGCACGGTGCCGGTCTATCAAGCTCTAGAAAGTGTGCATGGGCGGGTTGAGCAGCTCACGCCCGACGACTTCTTACAGGTGATCGAGAAGCATGCTCAGCAAGGGGTAGACTACCAGACCATCCACGCTGGGATTTTGATCGAGCACCTGCCGCTGATCAAGGGGCGGCTGACCGGCATTGTCTCGCGTGGCGGCGGTATTCTCGCCCGCTGGATGCTCTACCACCACCAGCAGAATCCGCTCTACACTCACTTCAACGACATCGTTGAGATCTTTAAGAAATACGATGTCTCGTTTAGCTTAGGCGATTCGTTGCGCCCGGGCTGCGCCCATGATGCGTCGGATGCGGCCCAGCTCGCTGAATTGAAAACCTTGGGCCAACTCACGCGCCGCGCCTGGCAACAGGATGTGCAAGTCATGGTCGAAGGGCCAGGGCATGTGCCGATGGATCAAATCGAGTTCAACGTGCGCAAACAAATGGAGGAGTGCTCTGAGGCTCCTTTCTATGTGCTCGGTCCGTTGGTGACCGACATTGCGCCGGGCTATGACCATATCACCAGCGCCATCGGCGCGGCGATGGCCGGTTGGTACGGCACGGCGATGCTCTGCTATGTCACGCCCAAAGAACACCTGGGCTTGCCCAATGCCGAGGATGTGCGCAACGGTCTGATCGCTTACAAGATCGCCGCCCACGCAGCGGACATTGCCCGTCACCGACCTGGGGCGCGGGACCGTGATGACGAACTCTCGCGGGCTCGCTACAACTTCGACTGGAACCGACAGTTTGAGCTGTCTCTGGATCCTGAACGCGCCCGTGAGTACCACGACGAAACCCTGCCCGAGGAAGTCTTCAAGGAAGCGGAGTTCTGCTCCATGTGCGGGCCTAAATTCTGCCCCATGCAGACCAAGCTGGACAGCCAGGAACTGGAAGAGCTTGAGAAGATGCTAAACGCCCAAAAGGCTGCTAGCGTCTAGGCTCACAAGAATGACTGATCTCGCCTCACCGCTGCCAGCGCTAGATGAGGCGCGATCAGCCGTCTGCCTAGGCCAAAAATAGTTTGTACACCGGATTCTGACTTTCATCCCAATAGCGATAGCCGAGCGAATCGAGGAAGGCCTGCCATGCCTGCATCTCATGGGGGGGCACCTGCATGCCCACGACGATCCGCCCGTAGTCTGCGCCGTGATTTCGGTAATGAAAAAGGCTGATATTCCAGTTGGGGCTCATGGAGCCGACGAACTTCATCAATGCGCCGGGCCGTTCGGGAAATTCGAAGCGGTAGAGCAATTCATGGTGGGCTAGGGGCGAGCGCCCGCCCACCATGTGTCGCAGATGCAACTTGGTCAGTTCGTCATCGGTCAGGTCAATGGCTTTGAACCCATGATCTGCAAAGGTTTTAACGATCTTCACCGCATCGGCAAGGTCTTGAATTTGCACCCCCACAAAGATGTGGGCCTCTATTGCATCGGCAATGCGATAGTTAAACTCGGTGAGATTGCGTTTGCCAATGCATTCACAAAACTCGCGCAGACTCCCCCGCTGTTCGGGGATGGTGACCGCAAAAATGGCTTCACGACGTTCGCCCAACTCCGCCCGTTCGGCAACAAAGCGGAGGCGGTCAAAGTTCATATTGGCCCCGCAGGCCACGGCAACTAAGGTTTGAGCTTGGATCTGCTCTCGTTCAACATAGGCTTTGGCGGCGGCGATTGATAGAGCCCCTGCCGGCTCCAGAATGGCTCGCGTATCCTCAAAGACGTCTTTAATCGCGGCACAAATATCATCCGTATCAACCCGCATGATTTCGTCCACATATTGCTGACACAGACGAAAGGTTTCTGCGCCCACTTCCCGCACTGCTGCGCCATCGGCAAATAAGCCCACCTGAGGCAATCGCACTCGTCTGCCTGCTTTCAGCGATTGATACATGCCATCGGCATCTACTGGTTCAACTCCGATGATCTTGATCTCGGGACGCAAGCGTTTGACGTAGGCGGCAATCCCGGAGATCAAGCCGCCGCCGCCAATCGCTACAAAAATCGCCTGGATCGGTTGCGGGTACTGCCGTAGAATTTCCATGCCGATCGTTCCCTGCCCCGCAATCACATCGGGATCGTCAAAGGGGTGGATGAAGGTTAAGCCCTTTTCGGCCTCCAGTTGACGGGCGTAGGCATAGGCATCGTCGTAGGTATCGCCTTGCAACACCACCTCTGCGCCACGGGCTTTCACGGCATCCACCTTGACCTGGGGCGTGGTGACCGGCATGACAATCAGGGCTCGGGTGCCCAGCCGATGCGCGCCGAGCGCGACTCCTTGGGCGTGGTTCCCAGCCGATGCCGCAATCACGCCCTGGGCTAGCAGCTCTGGCGGCAGCCGCACCATCTTGTTGTAGGCCCCCCGTAGCTTAAAAGAAAACACCGACTGCATATCTTCCCGCTTGAGCAGGAGTTGATTATTCAGGCGTGCCGATAGATTTGGGGCAACTTCCAGTGGCGTTTCCTGGGCAACATCGTAGACACGGGCCATCAGGATTCGTTCTAGATAGTCGAGCGGCATAAGGTCAAGCGGTTCGCAGAGGTCGGATGCAGGACAATCTTACTCTGCTGGGGTTTCATCACTCTGAATTGACCGCGAGACCGAGCAAAAGCGAACTGCGGCAGAACGGCTGCAATGGCGATAGCCCTGCCTGGGGCGGTCAGGGCTATCGCTGCACTTGCAGCCGTTGGGCGGGAACGGATACTAATTCAGCGGCAACTGGTGGCGCTTGGGCGGGAACGGGTAGTGCTTGAGCGAGCACTGGCGCTCGTGCAGCGGCAACTGGTGGCGTCTGGGCGGGAACGGGTAGCGTTTGAGCGACAGCTTGAAGCGATGCAGTGGCAGCGAGTTGGGATGGGGCGTGCGGCTGGGCTCAAGCTGCTCAAGCTCACGGGAAACCGGCTCGGAGACCGAACGATGCAGCTCTTTAGACTGAGGCAGTTGGTTCGGTGTGATTCAGCGCAGAGCTGGCACTCAGCGACAGCATCACACGGGAAATACCGGTGAACAGAACGCTGAAACCAACCAGCGTCCCGAGCAGCCAGGGCGCGTTGAACGGCCACTGGAATAAAATCATGCCGCCCAGGAGCAGAGTGGCGATGCCATTGCCCAGCGCCCAGGTCCAGTTCTGTTGCGGACGCAGACGAAAGGCCAAAATCAGCTCAAACACCCCTTCAGTCAACAAAAAGCTGCCGAGCAACAGAGTCACCGTCAGCACACCGGTCAGGGGATAAAACAACAGCATCGCGCCGGTTGCGACATAGAGCAGGGCCAAGAGCAGTTTCCAGACAAAACCGATGTCCTCTCGGGTTTGAAATGCGTAAACCAGCTTAGCCACTCCCGCAGTAAGCAAGACCGCAGCAATCCAAGTCTCCGCAACCAGCGTTGAAATATTGGGTAGAGCAATGCCAGCGATTCCCACAACAATCAGGAGAATGCCAGTCCAGAGCGACCCATTCACCGCCTTTTTAACATCACTCTTCTTAACATCACTAGGCATATTGGCTGTCATAGAAATCCTTTTTCAGGCTTGAACAATGAGCGTTACGCCTAGGTTATATAATCCTGCAAATGCTGAGTACAACCCTAAGATAGATTCTGGGCAGTGAGGCTCTCACAAAGTGGGGTTGCCCGCGAGCTAGAGAGAGATACGCGAAGGCGCAAACACCACTCGGCTTAAGCGAGTTCCGCAATCATCGGTTGACCAGTAAGTTGAGGAAGTCAAGACTCATGCGTCCAATCGTCTTGCCGATTCAGATAACCTCTCCATTCAGGTGCAAAACCATGCGAACTCTAAGGACTGTATCCCTGATCACCGCTCTAATGTTGCCGTCCATTCTCGCGATCGCCCCCAGGGCACTGGCCGATGACACGCGCTGCCGAGGCAGTCTCGGCCCCGTCACCGTCGATAATCTGATAGTGCCAAATGGCAGTACTTGCACCCTCAATGGCACCCGCGTCGAAGGCAACATCTTCGTCTCAACGCGGGGCAAGCTGACTGCCAATCGAGTGCGCGTTGACGGCAACATTCAGGCCGAAGCAGCCGCAGCCGTGATCGTCAACTCCGGCTCGGTGGTGGGTGGCAATATTCAGATCAAGCAAGGGGGCAGCGCCCGCATTGACCGCGTTCAGATCCGCGAAGATCTGCAATTCGAAAACAACCAGGGTGCCCTGATTGCCACTCGCAACCAAGTCGGCGGCAACTTGCAAGCCTGGAAAAATACTGGCGGTCTCAGACTGGTCGGCAATCGGGTCGCAGAGAATCTGCAGTGCAAAGAAAATACCCCCGCCCCAAGCGGTGGCAACAACCGAGCTGGCGACAAAGAAGATCAGTGCGCCAGGTTGTGATCCCGTAGCGGATCGCCCTCGCTAACTCTACGGGATCACAACTGGCAAAGTTGGCGAGGGTCTCAGTCTCAGCGTGCGCCCAGCCTCAGATCTTCACCCGAACCAAGGCGGGCAGCTTAGCCTCCACCGGCGCGCTCAGCGCCTCTTCTAGAGGAGCCCGACCCAGACGCTCCTCAAGGATGTCCATCACCTCGCGCCCGAAGTCATCCGGGTTGCGCTGCCAGGCTTCTAGACAGACCTCGCCGAAGAACGAGCCCAACGGTTCCGGGTTCCACAGCAGCTTCTTCGCCGTCCAAGGCATCATGCTCATTGGGTTGTAGCCCGGCTTGACGATCTCGTGCTTCAGGGCGTACTCCTCCAGATGCGTATGTGGCTGGAGGCCAATGAAGAAGATCGCAGGCTCTACCTGATCGCGACCGAAGATCTGCTCCAATTCACGGTGGTAGGCGATGGTCTGGCGGATCGTGTCGTGGGTTTCGTCAATGACATTGAACGAGTAATTGACCGACACGAGTTCACGGAAACCGGCTGCCGCCAGATCCCGACAGTTCTGCAGGACCACGCGCAGGTTATAGCCCATACGCATCTTGCGCACCAGCTCTTGTGAGCCACTGGTGATGCCAATCTCGAAGTAGTTCATGCCGGTCTTCACCATCAGCTCGCACAGCTCAGGCGTTAAATTGTCAGCCCGAATGTAGGCAGCCCAGTGAATATCGGTCATCCCCGCCGCCAGGATTTTCTGCAGCAGTTCCACCGCATCGTCGATGAACTTGCGCGCCGGGATAAATTGCGCGTCGGTGAACCAGAAATTGCGAATGCCCCGGTCGTAGAGCTGACGTATTTCTGCCACCACTTCTTCGGCAGGGTTGATGCGCACCTGCTTGCCCTCGATCACCGTGTAGATGCAGTAGCAACAGTTGTGCGGACAGCCACGCTTGGTCTGCACCCCGACGTAAAAATCGCGATCCCGCAGATAGTAGTCAAACTCCGGCCAGACCGACTCGATGTAGTCGTAATCGCAGGCTGTTTTCTCAATTGGCACGGGAGCCTCATGCACCAAGCGCGGGCGTGGCTGCGTCTGGCCCACCACATAGCAGCGCTCAGTTGAGAAGTCCTGACCGCGCAACAGCTTTTCCAGCAGCACCTCGCCCTCGCCAACCGAGACAATGCTGCCCTTGGGCAGGCTGGAGCCCAACTGCTCATAGAAGACGCTGACCGCGCCGCCCCCCACCACCGCTCGAGCATGAGGATGGTACTGTCGGGCGCGGCGAGTGGCCCGGCGGATCAGGCCCAGGTTGCGCCAAAGCTCGCCGTAGTAAGCGGTGAACAAGCGCAAGCCCATCAGCGCACCGCGCAGCTTAATCCACAGATTGCGCGCGTAGAAAAACTCGAACGAGCTCTGCAGCGGGTTGCCACCGCGTCCACCCACGGGCGCGTAGATCTGAATGTCGCGCCAGGAGAACACCAACAGATCTGGGCGAAACTCGTCCACACACCGATCCAGCGCCCGGTTGAACTCCAGCGGTGGCACCGCTCCCAGGTCAAAAATTCGCTGCTGCACCTGGGGCAACAGCTTGTGTACATGATCCGCGAGATAGACCACGCCGATGGGAAAGATGGGGTTGCAGGGCAGCCGGACGTACAGAATACGCGTTGGAGGAGCAGAACTGAACATGGCACTCAGCCTCGGGATCCGGGTCAAATGTGAATCCAGGTTCACACAACTTTACGATACACTAGCTTCGAAGCAGCCCGCGTGAAGTGTTGTAGCTGCCCCCCATGGATCGGTAATGGTGTTTACAGCTGTCGGGGATCGGTGAATGCTAGCGTTTAAGTATGAAGAAGTTCTTTTAGCCAACCCTAGATAGGCGCGAGTGATGCCATGGCTCAAGTATTTGACCCAGTTCCCAGCAATGGCGAGGCCAAGATCACCTGCTGCTATGTCAACGCCACCAGCAAGATCCAGGTCGCACGCATCACCAATATCGCCAACTGGTACTTCGAGCGCGTGGTGTTCCCCGGCCAACACTTGGTCTTCGAAGCGATGACCGAAGCGCATCTAGAAATCCACACGGGGATGATGGCCAGCTCGATTCTGTCAGATACCATCTCCTGTTCGCGCCTTCAGCTCCAAGAGTCAGACCCCAAGCTCGAAGGTGAGGGCCTCTACAGAAGCCCCATCACCTTGCCCAGCGATGACTCGGTCCTACTGCGCGCAGTTGACTAGAAACAAATCTTGACAGTTCGGAGCGGCAGCGCTGACTTTGTCAAGCTGCTGTTTGGGTACCCCCAGCCTAGGAGGCCATGAAGGCGATGGCGATTAGGCCGCTGACCAATAAGAGCCCGGCGACGCTAGCGAGCAGGTAGGTGCGCTTTTGCGCTTTGGAAGTGGGCTCCGCAACGTACATTTTGGGTTCAACCGCGTAGTTGTTGAGCCTGCCGCCGTCTTCCTTGATGTAGGGCATTCGCTATCCTTCAGCCTTGGTTTGGATTACAGTAGCAAGCCTTCAGCAATCTGCGAGGGATCGCTCAATAATCTGTAAACTTCTGTGGCCTCAGTCGAGTGGCTATCTTGGTTAGCAGAGGTTTCTGGGTTGTGTTTGGGCTGCTGCTGTGAGTTCTGTCCGCGTTAGAGAACATGTCAATCCGCTCAGCCGCAAGTATCGCGCTGCCGCAGAGCCCCCACAGTGGGAAAAGACCTATGCCGATCTGCGCCAGCCCCTGCACTTAGACATTGGTTGCGGCAAGGGGCGCTTCTTGCTGAACATGGCCCAGCAACACCCGAGCTGGAATTTTCTGGGGCTGGAGATCCGAGAGCCGCTGGTGGAGCAGGCCAACCACTGGCGGCTGGAATTGGGTCTGACCAATGTGTTTTATCTGTTCTGCAATGCCAGTTTGTCGCTGCGCAGTTTACTAGCCCCAGGCGACTTACAGGCGGTGACCATCCAGTTCCCCGACCCATGGTTTAAGCAACGGCATCAGAAGCGGCGGGTCGTGCAGCCCGAGCTAGTGACGGATCTAGCGCTGCTGCTGCAGCCGGGCGGACGGGTGTTCCTGCAATCGGATATCGAAGCTGTTGCGCTGCAGATGCGCGAGCGTTTCGAGGCGCATCCAGCCTTTGTCAACCTGGCTGGGACGGGCGCGTGGCTGAGCGGCAATCCGCTGGGCGCAGCTACAGAGCGGGAGCGAGCCACTTTGAACCGGGGCGAACCCGTCTACCGGGCCTGGCTAGAGCGGCGATTGAACGCTTAGGTCTGGGGTTTGGCGCTTGTCCAGTGCGTGAACCCGTACCTGACAGGGACGGTTGGCCTGGGTAGGAACGCGCTATATTGGCACTCGGGACAGGAGAGTGCTAAATCTGTGTTCTGAGCGGAATGCGTTTGTAGTCGAAAAGCTGGTTGGAGGGCTAAAGAGGACGTGGCGACGTTGACTTTGCAGGGGCAAGCGACTTGCGCTTGGGGTCAAAGCGGGCGACCAGGTTCTGTACTCCAAGTACGCCGGGACCGAGCTGAAGGTGGACGGCGAGAATTACGTGCTGCTTGCGGAGAAGGGCATTTTGGCAGTCGTGGCCTAAGCCGCGACGGTTTCCCTTGAGGGAAACAGCTGCTCATCCCGATCACTGGACAATATCTGGAGCGAAGACATCATGGCGAAAAAGATTGTATTTGACGAAGAGGCGCGTCGCGCCCTGGAACGGGGAGTCAACGCACTGGCCAATGCTGTGCGCGTCACCCTAGGGCCGAAGGGGCGGAATGTGGTGCTGGAGAAGAAGTTTGGTGCGCCTCAGATTGTCAATGATGGCGTCACCATTGCCAAAGAAATCGAACTCGAAGATCCGCTGGAGAACACCGGCGCTCAGCTAATTCGTGAGGTTGCCTCCAAGACCAACGACGTGGCTGGCGATGGTACGACCACTGCGACAGTTCTGGCCCAAGCGATGATCAACGAAGGGCTCAAGAATGTAGCGGCAGGGGCAAATCCCATCAGCCTGCGTCGGGGCATCGAGAAGACAGTGGCGGCCCTGGTAGAAGAAATCGCAGCCCGCGCCAAACCGGTGGAAGGCGCAGCCATTGCCCAGGTGGCGACGATCTCGGCGGGCAACGATGAAGAAGTCGGCCAGATGATCTCGGAAGCGATGGACAAGGTGGGCAAGGACGGTGTGATCACCGTGGAAGAGTCCAAATCTCTGGCGACTGAGCTAGAGGTGGTCGAGGGCATGCAGTTCGACCGGGGCTACGTCTCGCCCTACTTTGTGACCGACTCAGAGCGAATGGTCACCGAGTATGAAAATGTGCGCATCCTAATCACCGATAAGAAGATCAACGTAATCCAGGAGCTGGTGCCGATTCTGGAGCGGGTGGCGCGCGCCGGTCAGCCGCTGCTGATTATCTCGGAGGACGTCGAAGGTGAGGCGCTGGCCACCCTTGTGGTGAACAAGCTGCGCGGCGTGCTGAATGTCGTGGCGATCAAAGCGCCTGGCTTTGGCGACCGTCGCAAGGCCATGCTGCAGGACATCGCGGTGCTCACGGGCGGTCAGCTGATTTCAGAAGAGCTAGGCCTCACCCTGGAGCGGGCCGACCTGGAGGCGCTAGGGGTAGCCCGCAAGGTGACCGTATCCCGAGACAAAACCACGATTGTGGCGGGCACCGATCACCGTGCTGACGTCGAGAAGCGCATTGCCCAGATCCGTAAGGAACTAGATGCTACCGACTCTGACTACGATCGGGAGAAGCTACAGGAGCGCCTGGCGAAACTGGCGGGTGGCGTTGCCGTAATCAAGGTGGGCGCAGCCACGGAGACCGAGCTGAAGGATCGCAAGCTGCGCATTGAGGACGCGCTGAACGCGACCAAGGCAGCTGTGGAAGAAGGCATTGTGCCTGGCGGTGGTGCAACCCTGATCCACCTCACCAAGAAGATTCCAGAGATCCGCGAGAGTCTGGAGACCGAGGAGAAAATTGGAGCGGATATTGTCGCTAAAGCGCTGGAAGCGCCGCTGCGGGAGATTGCCAACAATGCCGGCCTTGAGGGCGCGGTGATTGTTGAGAAGGTGCGCAACCTCGAGTTCAATCGGGGCTTTGATGCCTTGAAGGGCGAGTTTGTAGACCTGATTGCCAGTGGTATTGTGGACCCGGCCAAGGTGGCCCGCTCCGCGCTGCAAAATGCGGCTTCGGTCGCAGGCATGGTCCTCACAACCGAGGCACTGGTGGTGGACAAACCTGAGAAGAAGCCAGCGGGCGGCGGCGGTGCGCCTGACATGGGTGGCATGGGCGGCATGGGCGGCATGGGCGGCATGATGTAAGAACCGCTTCGCCAAATTGCCATATTCGCAACAGTGGGGCGCACAGCTTGTACGCCCCACTGTTGCGAATATGGCTGGGATTATTCTGGGCGCAGGCTGGAGTCGCTTGGGTTCTCCGGTTGCGCGGCGGGCTCCATTCTGTCAAAGACGATTTTGTGGGTCACGGTCGGCATCAGGCGTCGCAGTACTCGCAGGCGGGCTTCAGCATCGCCAAGGCTGCGGAAGCGGTCTAGAGGGGCGGTGCTCAAGTTGGCTAAGGGGCGAACGATGCACCACGGGTAGAGCAGGTCTTTGTATGTCACAATTCACTCCCAGAAACTCTTGCAAGACACGACGAAGATCACTTGATGAGAGACTGAGGAGTAGAAAAACAGACTCAGGCCGTCAAGCAACGGTAACTGCTCCGCCACTCGACAGCCTCAGCTTTTGAACTACGCAACTTTTCGGGAAGCTTGCTCCCCACTCATCTCCATACTAGGCATTAGAATCCCGGCAGTCAACTACTGCATGGCTGGAAACCGGCGAGTTCAGCCAACCCCAGCCGAGGTTTGAGGGGGATTTTAGAGGGAATCGCCACAAGCTCGGGCCACTTGGCTCTACGTCTTCAGGGCAGGGTGAGGCGAATTTGGAGCTCCCAATTTATCACTTTGGGCTGATATTCGTTTCAAATTATCTTTTTGCTATGAGAAGAAAGGAAAATAGGAAACTCGGCTGACCTTTGAAGGCGAGATCAAGCGGCGGCTGATCGGTATCAGGGGGGATGCCAGCCGAGGCTTTGTCGATCAAACGTGAGCTATGTCAACCTACACACCGCAACAGTTAGAAGTCGCTTCAGAGATCCTGCTGGGCTTTGGCGTTCCAGAGCCACACAGCAAGGCTGAGCAACGCCAGATGGTAGATGCCTGGCGGGAGTTGACCAATGCCAGCCGTCCTCTAAGGACTGCCCTGGATGTGCTCAACCGAGCTGGGGATAAAACCTATAGAGCCTGTCAAACTACCGCAAACAAAATTAAGGCTGCGCGACAGGCCAGTTCTGCCTAAAAAGTGAAGTTCATTCAAGCAAACGAGTAGAGGTCAAAACGGCCAGGGGCTAGTGTTAACTTCTGAAGGGAATCCGGCGGATTTACCTAATTCTTATCGCCTTGGTATCAGCCGACCGACCGGCCAACCAGTTGGGCAACGATGATCACCAAGTGGTGGGGCTCTACCGGCTTGGCTAGATGTCTCTGAAACCCCGCAGTGAGAGCCTGTTGCTGGTCAATTTCGGCAGCATACGCGGTCAGGGCTAGCGCGGGAATCTGTCCTCCCTGCTCTGACTCTAAGCCGCGCATCTGGCGGATCAGCAGGTAGCCATCTAGCTCGGGCATGCCAATGTCGCTCACTAGCACGTCTGGCTGAGAGGTGTGCAGGCTGTCTAGAGCGGCTTTGGCTGAGGCCACTGCCGTGACCTTCGCTCCCGCCTGTTCCAGCACAAAGACGAGCAACTCTCGCGTGTCGACGTCGTCATCCACGACTAGCACGCGAACGCCGGTCAATTCTGGGCAAGCCTCAGCCTGCTGACTCTGCCGGGTTGGGTGCTCAGAGGCCGTCAGCAACGGCAGCTGGACTGTGAAGGTAGCTCCCAGTCCCTCCCCTTCGCTATCTGCCCAGACCGTGCCGCCGTGCAGCTCGACCAGATGGCGCACGATCGCAAGCCCCAGTCCCAAGCCGCCGAAGGTCCGAGTGGTGGCGCTATCGGCTTGGCGAAAGTAGTCAAATACGTGGGGCATAAACTCAGGCGTGATGCCCTTGCCAGTATCGCTCACGGTGATCTGAGCATCCGCACCCATGCGTGCTAGCCGGATTGCCACCCGACCACCCGCAGGCGTGAACTTGACCGCGTTAGCGAGCAGGTTCCACACGACTTGCTGTAGGCGACCAGCGTCGCCTGAGACCAGGATCGGACTCGGTGCCAACAGACACTGAATTTGAAGGGTCTTGGCTTCAGCGGCCAGGCGTACGGTCTCCATGGCCGCTTCAATAGTGGCAGCCAGATTGACGGTGCAGACCTTGAGACTGAGCTTGCCCTGCAGAATGCGAGAGACATCCAGCAGGTCTTCAATCAGCTGTGTCTGCAACCTGGCATTGCGCTCAATGGTTTCGACGGCACGACGCGTGGTTGCCTCATCCAACCGGCGGTTGAGCAGTAGACTAGACCAGCCCAAAATCGGGTTGAGGGGCGAGCGCAGTTCGTGAGAAAGGACCGCGAGGAACTCATCCTTAATGCGGTTGGCAGTTTCGGCTTGGGCTCGGGCTGCTCGTTCGCGCTCCAACAGCTGCAGGCGCTCTGCTTCGGCGCACCTGCGCTCAGTGACGTCGCGGAAGTAAACCGATAAGCCATCGATTGAGGGATAGGCGGAGACTTCTAGCCACCGATTTGTAGCCTGATCCCACACTTCAAACTCAACCGAGACCTGCTCCGCGACGGCCCGGTGCAGCTCCTGATAAGTTAAAGTGCCGACTTGCTCTGGAAACACCTCCTGCCACACCTGCTTGCCGAGCAGCTGTTCGCGGCTTTTGTGCAACAGCCGTGCGGCTGCCCCGTTGACGTAGGCATAGTGCCACTGGTGGTCAAACGCCACAAAGGCGTCGGTAATGCTTTCGAGAATACTGCTGATTTGGGTGTAGGCGGTCTCCGTCTCAGCCCGTAACTGTCGCTCCCGCCGCGCCGCCTGCCGGCGCAGTTGGGCCATCTTTAGGTTGGCGCTGACCCGAGCCAATAGCTCCCGTGCCGAGAAGGGCTTGACGAGGTAGTCATCGGCCCCAGCCTCCAAGCCCTCGATCCGCGACTCCTCGCCCGCCCTAGCCGAGAGCAAAATGATCGGGATGGCGTGGGTGCGTGGGTCGGCGCGCAGCGCGTTCAGCAAACCGAAGCCATCCAAGTGCGGCATCATGACATCGGTCAGCACCAGGTCGGGCAAGTGCTCACGAATTGCCGCCAGTGCTGCCCTGCCATCGGCCACGGCTTCCACCGTGTAGGGTCCGCTCAACAGGCGCTTGAGGTAATCCCGCAGGTCGGCATTATCATCGACTAGCAGCACGCGGGCCCTGGCCGGGGTGAACGCCGAGTCGAGGGAGGCGTCAACTTGGCGCAGGCCTGGCAGGCTCAGCCACTGCTCGGCTAAGGCAACCGCGGCTCCGGCATCGAGAGCCGCTTGATTGAATTCAGGATTGGCAGCGGCCTCAGGCAACCAGCGCAGGGCTTCCGCCACGTAAGCAGCCGAGCCCAGCGCGGTGGAAGTCAGCGCTCGTGTAGCCTGCATCCGCTCAGGCGGCAGGTGGGCCGTGCCGGTGGGGAGGCTGACCGTCAAGGTGGTGCCCTCGCCTAGGCGGCTCTCAACCTGGATCCTGCCGCCGTGCAGTCGCACCAGTTCCTGTACCAGGGCCAGGCCAATGCCCGAGCCCTCATGGGTGCGGGCTTGTGCCCCCTGCACCCGGTGGAAGCGCTCAAATACGCGTGGCAGCTCTGAGGCCGGAATGCCGATGCCCGTGTCCTGCACCCGCAGCTCTACCCCTGCTGCGCTGGGGCGCAAGCTGACTGTAATCTCGCCTTCAAATGTGAACTTAAAGGCGTTCGAGAGCAGATTCAGGACAATCTTCTCCCACATATCCCGGTCCACGTAGACCGGCTCAGCCAGAGGCTCACACGCGACCACCAAGCGCAAGCCCGCCCGTTCGGTCGCAGAGCGAAAGGCACTGGCTAATTCTGCGGTCAACTGATCTAGGGGGGTCGGTTCATAGACGGCCTGAATCCGGCCTGCCTCAATGCGGGAGAAATCCAGCAGGGTGTTCACCAACTTGAGCAGGCGCAGGCTGTTGCGATGGAGGGCCTCCAGCCGTTCGCGTTGTCGAGTGGGTAGGGGCGCTTCGGTATCGGCCAGCGCATCCTCGACCGGTCCGAGCATCAGGGTCAGCGGCGTGCGGAATTCATGGGACACATTGCTGAAAAACATCGTCTTGGCCCGATCTAGCTCGGCCAGAGCCTCCGCTCGCTCGCGCTCTTCTGCGTAGACATGGGCGTTGGTCACCGCCGTTGCAATCTGTCCGGCCACCAGGTTGAAAAAGTCACGGTAGCTGTCATCCAAGGCCCGTCGAGGACTGACGCCCGCCACCAGCAAGCCGGTCGGGCGTTCCTGCCCAGGAGCGGCAATCGGCAATACCAGCGCCTGCCGCGAAGGCTCCGGCCAGAGCCCACCGGGTAGAGCCCCCAGCCCAGACGTTTCCACCAGCCTTGCCTGAGCGCTGTGAGCGACCTGCCAGAGTGGCCAAGGCGCGGCGGCGGTTGCAGTTAGCTCCACCGAGCTGGGAGCGGCTGGGGTGCCTGGCTCCAGGCCTGTGGTGCCGACCAATGAGGCAGGTTGATCTGGGTCGTCTAGCAGGTAAATCAGCGCAAAAGGCACATCGGCGGCATTCTCGGCCAGGGTTTGCATGACCTTCTGGCAGGCCAGCTCAGCCGTCTTCGCTTGCCCCAGAGCGGCCAGGTCGCGCAGAATGCCTAAGCGACGCTCGCTCAGGACCCGCTGCGTGGTCTCGGTGACGGCGGTGAACACGCCGCCAATCTGTCCCGTCTCCAAGTGGATGGGGCTGTACGAATAGGTGTAGTAGGTCTCTTCGGTGTAGCCGTAGCGGTCCATGGGCAGCAGCAGATCATCCGACCAGGTTGCCTGTCCCGTGGCTAGCACGCTGTTCAATTGCGGTCCGATGATGTCCCAAATCTCTGGCCAAACCTCTTGCCCGGGCCGTCCTAGCGCCTGTGGATGCTTCGTCGCGCCCAGACAGGGTCGCCAGGCATCGTTGTACAGAAGCACCAGCTCTGGTCCCCACCAGAGCACCATCGGAAAGCGGGAGTTCAGGCAAATATTCAGGGCGGTGCGTAGGCTTTGAGGCCAATGCTCCATCGGACCAATGGGTGTTGCGCTCCAGTCCAGGGCTCGGATCCGCTCCCCCATCTCACCGCCGCCGCCAAATAGAGCTTCGGCAGTGGGTCTAGTCCATGAGTCTGCTACGACAAGGGCATCCGACTGATCAGGAGACTGGGGCTGGGGGACAAAACTCATCCTCTGTGACCTCTCCATGCTCAGCGTCTACGGGATCCCTGCCTGAGGGCTGCCAAGCCACTAGGCAAGAATGCTCGCTTTCGATATTCGCTGCAGATCTAATGGGCGACCGTCTACCGACTGATAGATTCCAAGCCTCAGGAGAGGCTATCCTGCCCCTCGCTCAAGACAAATGGGAAGGCTGCTATGACGTCCGAAGGAATCAGCTCAGCCATGATCTCTGCGTACCTAGGGTTGATGCTTCTTGACCAAGCATCAACCCTAGGGCGACTCAGCAATTTTGCTAAGACAGATTACGGTCTTGACTTTGTGCCTGAGCAACTTTCAGATCCGTCTTAGCAAAATTGCTGAGACAGCCTAGCAATTTTGCTGCTCAGCAAAGCAAGATTCCTTGCCAACCTAGCAATTTTTCTGACCCAGGGCAGCAACTTTGCTTCTGCACGCAGCAACGTTCTATCTATGCCAGGGAAGCTGAAGCTAACCACGGTCAGACAAAAGGTATTTTCTGCTCCGGCATCATCATTATGAGCAGAACCTCAGTCGCAGCCTAGGGTTTCTCGTGTGGCTCGCCCGGTGACTGGATTCGTTCCCTGGGCATTGCGGCATAGGCTAAGCAGCGTATCGCGGCGCAGATCGACGTCTGTAAAATCGGCTCCATCGATCGTCGTCCCATCCAGTTTCGTGTTGACGGCGAACGCACCTTCGAGGATGGAATTGGTGAGATCCGCACCGCTAAAACGCGCCATATCCAGGGTGGCCTGACGCAGGTCAGCCCCGGTCAAGTTGGCGGCCTCCAAATTGGCTCCAAAGAAACTGACCGCTTTGAGATCTGCCCCCGTGAAATTGGCATTGCGCAGATTGGCCTTGGTGAAGCTGGCATCGGTCAACACTTGCCCCGAGAAATCAGCCCCCACCAGAGACTCTTTGTTGTAGTCGGTCGCCTGGGCCGGAGTGCCGAAGCTCAGCAACAGCACGAAGAAGAGTAGCGAAAGCAGCGGGAAGGCCAACAGACGGGCGGGAACCTTGAGCTTAGACCGGTGATGTCGCAATCCCATTGCTTCAGACTCTGAAGTTTACTCTTATCGTACCGAATCGATGACCGCCTCTCCCGACCATGACCGCTGAGTCTCAGGAACCGTTGCACCGCCGCATCGGCTTTCAGGGCGAAGACTGGGTGGCTAGCCACCTAGAGGCTCAGGGCTGGCGCATCGTCGCCCGGCGCTGGCACAGTCGCTGGGGCGAATTGGACCTTGTGGTGGCGCAAGACGCCCCGCTCCAGCTCGCCTTTGTGGAGGTGAAGACCCGCAGCCGAGGCAATTGGGACGAGAACGGCCTGCTGGCGCTGACCCCCAGCAAACAGCGCAAGCTCTGGCAGACAGCCTGCGCCTTCTTGAGCCAGCACCCCGAGTTTGCCGAAGCCTTTTGCCGCTTCGACTTGGCGCTGGTGCGTCGTCAGGCCAATAGCTTAGCGCTCCAGGCCTACGTGGCTGACGCGTTTCGGCTAGACTAGTCGCTTTCAACAACGTCAACCAAGTGGGAATGCTGAGAGGGTGGGAGCGTGTTGGCTCCCAGATCTCCTCATTGAAGGTGTTTTTACTCATGGCCCACCCCTCGCCCCAGTGCCAGAACCTCCAGGATCCGGTTGACCAACTGCTGAACCTGGTGCACCAAGAGCCTCTGCTCAGAGCGCAGCAGGATGTCACTGCAATTCAAGCCTCGCTGCACAAAGCAGTTGCTCCTACTTTTGAAATCGTCTTCGCGGGGGCATTCAGTGCGGGCAAATCGATGCTGATCAATGCCCTGCTGGAGCGGGAATTACTCTACAGCGCCGAGGGCCACGCCACCGGAACCGAGTGCTACATTGCCCAGGCAGAGCCGCAGCAGGAGCGAGTCGTGCTCACGTTTCTAAGCGAGGTGGAGATCCGCGAGCAGGTCAACGCCCTGTGCCAGCGTCTGGGTTTGGAGAAGGCCGCGAACATCAACCAGCCTGAAGTCGCCGCCGCGCTGACTCAGACAGGCCAGAAAATCATTCAGCAGGAGGGCGGTGAGAGCAAATCGGAGCGGGCGAAACAGGCCAAGGCACTGATCTTGCTGCTGGAAGGGTTTGCGGCCAACCGGGAGCGCATCCACACGCTGCACAACGCCACTTATTCGATGGAGCAATTTAACTTCTCCAACCTCAAGGAGGCTGCGGGCTATGCACGCCGGGGCAGCAACAGCGCCGTGCTCAAACGAATTGAGTACTACTGCGAGCATCCGCTGTTGCAGGATGGCAATGTGTTGATCGACATGCCAGGGATCGATGCGCCCGTTAAGAAAGATGCAGATCTAACCTACCGCAAGATCGAAGATTCAGACACCTCTGCGGTGGTGTGTGTCCTCAAACCGGCGTCAGCAGGAGACATGACGACCGAAGAAACCGAATTAATGGAGAAGATGCGAGGCAATCTCGGCATTCGAGACCGAGTCTTTTATGTGTTCAACCGCATCGACGAAACCTGGTACAACAGCCAGTTACGGCAGCGATTGGATGACTTAATCAGTTCTCAATTCCAGGACACGCCCAGAGTCTATAAAACCAGCGGCCTGCTAGGATTTTATGGCAGCCAGATCAAGCATACAACCGGGCAGAATCGCTTTGGCCTGAACTCCATTTTTGCTCAGAGCGTCCAGGGACCAGAGGGGCAGGACGAGGTGCCACAGTTTGTCAGCGCCTTCAATCAATACTGTGCGAGTTCGGGCAAGCTATCCTCCAGTAAATTTCGGATCTCGGTCAATAGCTACGAAACACCGAACGAAAACTATGTGCGCATCCTGAGCGAGTGGGGAGCGCCGCTGATCGACCAGCTAATCGCAGACAGTGGCATTGAAGAGTTCCGCTCTGCAATCACGCGCTACCTCACAGAAGAGAAACGGCCTCAGTTGTTTGCTAGCTTGGCCAATGATCTGCAACCGCTCTGCATCAGTCTGCGCAAGCATTACGTAGAAATTCGCATCGATTTAGACAGTCAGCCACAGGAAATTGAGGCGATGAAGGCGCGAGAACTAGAACGCCTAGGCCAGGAATTACGACAGGTCGGCGAGGAGTTTAACCGACACATTGAGCAAGAAGTCAATCAGGTAGTGGTGAATGCCTGCCCCGCATTTGAGGAAGATTTTCAGAAGCTCAAGGCCAGGATGGTCCGCCGCATGGATGAGTTACTGGATACGTTCTCGGTTGCCGCAGCCTACAGCCGGGCGACGCTCAGCCACCCGCGCAATGCCACGGCTCCGCTGCTCGCGATTTTGGTGGAGGCGTTCTACTATCTGGCGAATGAGCTAGAAGCGGTTCTGGTGGAGTCTTCCCAGGCGGTGGTGACCAGCTTGTTCCAGCGTCTGATCGCTCGGATTCGCAAGTCTGAATACTACCGCAATCTCTATCGTCTGCTAGGTAATGATGGGGGATTGGAGCAAAAGTTCAAGCTTCTAGAGCGGCAGGTGACCCAGGCGTTGGTGAGCGAGGCACGTACCGAGTGTGACCGCTATGTGCGAGAAAGCCCGCGCTTTTATGATGAGGGCACGTTCTCGATTTATCAGTTTCGCCAGACCTTGCAGCAGACTTCCCAAGGCTATGACTGCGAAAGCATGGTAGAAGCAGAACCAGCCATCCGCCAACTGCTGAAGCTGGACTTCGAGCCCAAGGTTTCTGCCACCGTCCGCCGCAATTTCCGCCAGACCTTCAACCAGACGATCAAGACCCATCTCCTGCCTGCCGCCAGCCAACAGGCCGACGAGATTTTGCAACAATACAACCACGCCCGTGCCTACCTAGAACAAACCCTAGAAAAAGAGGCTAAAGAGAAGATTACTTACAATCAACGCCTACAAGACGTCATCGAGCAAAAAATCACAAGCTACAACCAAGCCGTAACCAGCATCAACAATTGCTTGCAAGTCATGCAATTGGATCGCCATCAACTGCCAGTGATTGCTGAGGCTGATTTGGCCCCAACTCTGATTGTCATTGAGTCAGAAATTCTGGATCTGGGTTTAGCTAACGGTAGTCAATCTGATTCGGCTGAGGTGACAGACAGTATCCCAGCAGAGATGTAAGATATATCTAACCTCGAGCGAAGATTTATCGCTCGGGGTTTGTTAAGCAACTCTGAGAACCCGAACTCGTATGGAAGAAAATTTCTCTCTGAGAAACTGCGATGGCGATGATGTTTTGTCTTTTAAAGATGATGTTTTTAAGGCAGACAAAGTCAAGAAGGCAATGCAGCTAGTATTTCAAAATCCAGTGGCCGTAAGTTTGAGTAACTGGCTGTCGCATCAAGGAGTGAAGGTAAATCTTGAAAATAACAGCAAGGCCAAGTGGTTCGATGAAGGGGTGGATTGTGAAATTCTCAAGCCTGATGCCAAAGGCTGGCGGCGAGGAAAATTTAGAATGAGAATTTTCCTAGAGTTTTGCCCTGACGAATCAGAGATTGCCCAGCCAGAATCACCCCTTGATGATATTCGTCAGACGATAACTGAATCAATCGAGTGAGACAATCGATGGGCAAAACACCCAGAATTCGTATCCCCGCATCTGTCAAGAACTATGTCCTTGAGCGAGACCGCTGCCAGTGTCAAAGCTGCGGGCAGGCAGGGTTAGAGGCTAATTTAGAGGTAGATCACATCATCCCGCTCGCCCTTGGCGGCTCCAACGACCTCAGCAACCTGCAAACCCTCTGTCGCTCCTGTAACCAGAGAAAAAAGCACTACCTGGACCCCCGCTTTCAACGCCGTTTCGATCTGTGAATTCTAAAAAACTTAAGGAGCCACCGTCATGAACTTTCAAGCGTGTACCGTCTCCTCTGTGCTCAACAGCGGCACCCTGATCAAACTGCCCAAAAGCCAGCTCTGGCAGGAATATTCTTTGGCCGAAGACCTGATCTCGGTGTTGCTCTGGAGCGTCACCCGTAGCTCTTACGCCCTCAAACAACTGGTAGACGGTGTGCCAGGTCGAACCCTCGAGCCCAGCAAGACCTGGCAGTCAGGAACCATTCGTCTGCGGCCCAGCCTCAGTCTCGAAGCTCCAGACAACGCTCTGGCCGTTGATCTGATGACCGGTGAGCGGCTTGGTGCCAGAGGTTTGGTCCTGCCTGATGTCGCAGTGGTTCAGTCCGACAAAAGCCTGCTCTGCCGCGTGCCGATTCGGGTTGAGGACTTGATGCAAAGCCGCAAAGAGCAAATCAGAAAATACACCCCCGACATCGAGATCCTCATGGAGCCGGTCAGCGCCGAATTTCTGGAACCAGGGAGCGACTGGCAACTGGGTGTGATTCAACTGGGATTGGATCTACAACTCATCCCCGGAGAGCAATTCAGTCATAATGGACAACCGGAACAGTTACCCGTGCAATTTTCGCTGTCAGCCCTATTGCCACACGACGACCTCTGGCAATGACTAGACTCATGAGCACCCGACTCGCGCTCTCACCCGAGAGGGTGAGAATTGTCATTCTTGTCCGGAAGCATTCATTGGCAAGCTGTCGATAGAAGTAGTACAGCCATCTGGGTGGGCATCTCAATGGACCTGGCTTGGGCGAAGAACTGCACGGTCGCGGTTGCCGATGCCAAAGGCGAGATTCAAGGCACAGGATTCTTCATTTCACGCTCAGGACTCTTGCTGACCAGCGCCCGTGTAGTCGAAGCGACTGGCGGCTGGCAGCAGGTGCGGGTTCAGGGACAAGCGGTGCGCCCAGCCTACCTGGGCGACAGCAAACGCGATGATTTCGTTATCTTACAGCAGCCGGGCTATCAGGGGCCTGCGGTGCCTCTGGGCCTGACCTCAGAGCCAGGCAGCGGCCTGCTCACCCTCCGCTACCCTTTGCCAAACGCGGTGCTGACGGTCTCGGCTGAGCTAACCCTTCAGAAGCTGGGACCGCATCCCGACTTCAGCGGCCTGCCAATGCTGCATTTGCTGAGCGAGACGCAGCAAGGGTGGCAGGGATACCGAGGCGCACCCGTTCTGGATGTTCAGCATCGAAGCGCCATTGGCCTGATGTCCGCTCCTGAAGAGAAGGGCCCCATATTGGCTGTTCCTCTGTCAACCGTGTTAGAAAAGTTTCCGACTTTACCGAGCTTGGTGCCCGTGCCCCCATTAGGACCGACCCCGCAGAGCGCCCTCCCCAGTGCCCCCCAAACCAAGATCTTCATCAGCTACCGCAGCCGTGACCCAGACCGCAACCTTGCCCAGCAATTCCACGACGCCCTAGAAGCTGCAGGGCACGAAGCCTTCATGGCCGGACAGGACATCGGCTTGGGCGAGCAGTGGTCGCCGCGCATTGACGCCGAGTTACAGGACTGCGACTATTTTCTGCTGCTGCTGTCACCCCAGTCGGCAGAGAGCGAAATGGTGATCGAAGAAGTGCGGCGAGCCAGGGAACTGCGCGACTCGCGCCCAGATCGACGGCCTGTGATTCTGCCCGTTCGCGTAGACTTTCCCTGGAGTGTGCCGCTGAGTTACGACATCGGCGGCTATCTAAATCGCATTCAACAGCGGGAGTGGCGCTCAGCCGACGACACCTCGACAATTCTGCGGGAAGTCCTGAAGCTGATCACGGAGGGAGGCCAAAATGTAGCTCCCCCTGCGGAGAGCGAGCCAACAGACGAGAAGCAGCCATCTGCGGACCAGTCCCTACCCACGCCTTCGCCAACCGCAAGCCCCAGTTCCTTGCCCGCCGCCGAGGTCGAACTGGAATTGCCAGGCGGACAGGTGAACCTGAAGTCTGCGTTCTACATAGAGCGAATTCCCAACGAAGCTCGCTGTTACGAGACCGTGCTCAGGCCAGGGGCGCTGATCCGCATCAAAGCTCCCCGGCAGATGGGCAAGACCTCGCTGATGGCCCGGATTTTGAATCGATCCCAAGCGAACGGTTGTGTCGCGGTGCTCCTGAGTCCGCAGCGGGCTGATGAAACGGTCTTTACCAATCTGGACAAATTTTTGCGCTGGTTCTGTGCGAGTGTCAGCCGTCGCTTGCAGTTGGCCAATCGCCTAGAGGACTATTGGGACGACAAAATTTTTAGCAGCATCGATAATTGCGCCGCCTACTTCGAAGAGTATCTTCTGGCCAGGACTGAGCGTCCGCTAGCGCTGGGACTGGATGAGGTCGATTCTATTTTCCAGTACCCTGAAATCGCTCCCAGCTTTTTGGGAATGCTCCGCGCCTGGCATGAGGAAGCCAAAAGTCGCGAGATCTGGCAAAAATTGCGGCTGGTGGTGGTGCATTCGACCGAGATTTACAATATTCCTATGAACATCAATCAGTCGCCGTTTTTCAATATCGGACTGTCGGTTGAGCTATCGGAGTTTAGCCCCGAGCAGGTTCATGATTTGGCGCGGCGACATGGGCTCGGTTGGAGCACCGCCCAGGTTGAACAACTGATGGCCATGGTGGGCGGACATCCGCATCTGGTGCGGGTCGCACTCTACCACCTCGTGCATCAGAACCTGAGCCTGACCGAATTTTTAGCGATGGCCCCCACAGAAAGCGGGCCTTACGGCGACCATCTGCGCCAACATCTTTGGAATCTGCAAGGGTATCCAGAACTGGCCACGGCGTTCAGAACCGTGCTGGCGGGCACCAGTTCGGTGCGCCTGGATCCGGAGCTGGCTTTTGGGCTACACAGCACCGGACTGGTTCACCTGCAGGGGAACGAAGTGACGCCGCGCTGCGACTTGTACCGTCAGTATTTCCGAGAGCGTCTGAGAGACGATTGATGTGAGCACGCTGCCGGATGCGGCCTACGAATATCAGGTGGGGGGCAGTCTGCCGCTGGATGCGCCGACCTATGTGACGCGGCAAGCCGATCACGATCTTTACGCGGGTCTAAAAGCCGGGGAATTCTGCTATTTGCTCAACTCCCGGCAGATGGGCAAGTCTAGCTTGCGCGTACGCATGATGCGCCGCCTACAGGCCGAAGGCACCGTCTGTGCCGCGATCGATCTGACCAAAATTGGCAGTCACAACGTCACGCCAGAACAGTGGTATGCGGGCGTGATTCGCAGCCTGGTGAGCAGTTTAGACCTGGCGAATCGGTTCAATCTGCGGACCTGGTGGCGAGAGCAGGAGATGCTGTCACCCGTGCAGCGTTTGGGAGAATTTGTCGAGCAGATTTTGCTTAAGCTCATCTCTCAGAACCTGGTCATCTTTGTGGACGAAATTGACAGCATCCTCAGCCTCAATTTCTCCCTGGATGATTTTTTCGCGCTGATTCGGGCCTTCTATAACCAGCGAGCAGAGCACCCGGCCTTCCAACGCCTGACCTTTGCCCTGCTGGGCGTGGCAACGCCGTCCGATTTGATTCAAGACCGCAACCGCACGCCCTTCAATATCGGTCGGGCTATCGAACTCAGCGGTTTTCAGCTCGCTGAAGCGCAGCCGCTAGCACTGGGTTTGGCTGCCAAGGCCAGCCGTCCTCAGGCTGTGCTGCAAGAGCTGTTGGCGTGGACTGGGGGCCAACCCTTCCTCACCCAAAAGCTCTGTCAACTGGTCCTGATCGCCCCGCAGGACATTCCTGCAGGTGAGGAAGCGATCTGGGTCGAACGCTTGGTGCGCTCCCGGGTGATCGAGAACTGGGAAACCCAGGATGAACCTGAGCATCTCAAGACGATCCGCGCCCGTCTACTGCGCAGCCCACAACGGGCAGGCCGACAGCTGGGACTCTATGAGCAGGTGCTGCAACAGGGTGAAGTCGTTGGCGATGACAGCCCAGAGCACATCCGCTTGCAGTTGTCGGGCTTGGTGGTTAAGCGCCAGGGCAGGCTGCAAGTTCGCAACCGCGTTTATGCGGCTGTCTTTAATTTGAATTGGGTGGAGCAGGTGCTGGCCGATTTGCAGCCCTACGTCGAGGCCCGGCTTGCTTGGTTCGACTCCAATCAGCGGGACGAATCGCGGCTGCTGCGTGGGCAAACCTTGGCAGAGGCGCTAGAGTGGGCAGCTGGACGCAGTTTGAGTGACCTGGACGATCAGTTTCTGCGCGCCAGTCAAGAGTTCGATAAACGTGAGGTTCAACAGGCGCTAGAGGCCGAAAAGCGGGCCAACCAAATCCTGGCCAACGCCCAACGTACCGCCGAGCGACGGGTGCGCCTCGGCTACGCAATCCTGACCTTCACCCTGATTCTATCCGCGACAGCAACGGTCCTGGCGGGCGTTGCCTTTGAGCAATTGAAGCAGGCTCAGCGTGGCATCCAAGAAGCTCAGGAGGCGATTCAAGAGGCGCGCGAAGGAACGCGCTTAGAGCAAGAGGGCTCCAAGGCACTGCGCCAGTTTGAGTCTGCGCAAATCGAGGCGCTCCTGTCGGCGGTTCAGTCGGGGCAGACGTTACAAGCGCTCGCCCGCGACGGTCGCCCGCTCCAGGCCTACCCAGCGCTCAGCCCGCTCTATGCCCTACAGACAATTCTCGACCAGATCCGGGAGCGCAACCAGCTCAAGGGTCATCAGGGCACCGTTTACAGTGCGAGCTTCAGCCCCGAGGGGCAACGCATCGCCACCGCCAGCAAAGACGGCACCGTCAGACTTTGGGATCGCTCGGGGCGACAGCGGCGACAGTGGCAGGCGCACCGCCAGGGGGTGTTGAGTGTCAGTTTCAGTCCCAACGGCCAGCAATTGGCCACGGCGGGCGTAGATGGCATGATTCGGCTTTGGGATCAGTCGGGCAAGCTACTGGCCCAGTGGCGGGGGCATCGGGGTGCAGTTTACAGCCTGAGCTTCAGCCCCGATGGTCAGCGCATCGCCAGCGCTGGCGAAGATAGCACCGCGCGTCTGTGGAGCCGGTCGGGGCAGCAGTTGGCGCAGTTGAGCGGCCACCAAGGTCCGGTGTTTAGCGTCAGTTTCAGCCCCAACGGGCAACGGTTGGCGACCGCAGGTCAGGACGGCACCGCACGTCTGTGGAGCCGGTTGGGGCGGCAGTTGGCTCGCTGGCAGACCGGGCAGGGGAGTGTTGGTCGCGTGAGCTTTAGCCCCAACGGTCAACAACTGGTGAGCGCAGGCGCAGACGGGGCGGTTCGCCTCTGGGATCTGGCCGGGCGAGCCCTAATGCAGTTCCGGGGGCATCGCGGCTTGGTGTTCGGGGTCAGCTTCAGCCCCAACGGCCAACAGTTGGCAACCGTTGGCGAAGATGGCACTGTCCATCTCTGGGCGCTGTCCGGTCAGGAATTGGCCCAATGGCAGGGACATCGAGACCGCATCTTCGACGTGAGGTTCAGCCCCAATGGACAGTCTCTGCTCACCGTCAGCGACGACGGCACCGCCCGCCTTTGGGACTTAGGAGGCGCTCAATCCCAACAATGGCCGGGGCAGCAAGGCAGCCTGAACAGCGTCAGCTTCAGCCCCAGGAGTGGGAATCTGGCCACCGCAGGCGAAGATGGCAGCATTCGCCTTTGGAACCGCTCGGGCCAAGCACTGGCGCACTGGCAGACTCAGCAGGGTCGCCTGGAGAGCGTCAGCTTTAGCCCCGAGGGTGAGCGTTTGGTCAGCGTCGGCGAAGATGGCAGCGTTCGCCTCTGGGACCGCTCGGGCAGACCACTGGCGCACTGGCAGAGTCAACAGGGTCGCCTGGAGAGCGTCGTCTTCAGCGCGGATGGTCAGCAACTGGCCACCGCAGGGGCAAATGGCACGCTTAGCCTCTGGGATTTATCGGGCAGACGGTTGGCACAATTCAAAGGGCATCGGGGCAGAGTCCTGAGCGTGAGCTTTAGCCCCGATGGCCAAGAGCTGGTGAGTGCGGGCGAAGACCGTACGGCCCGGCTGTGGAACCTATCTGGCAAACAACTGGCCCTGTTGAAGGGACATCAGGACTGGGTATACAGCGCCCAGTTCAGCCCCGACGGTCGGCGTATCGCGACCGCAGGCGCAGACAGTACCGTTCGTCTGTGGAACTTAGCCGGAGAGCCATTGACCGATTTTGACAGCCGTAACTGGGTCTACACCCTGAGTTTCAGCCCCGATGGCCAGCGCATCGCGACCACTGGCAAAGACGGCACCGTTTTCCTGTGGGATCTGGCCGGAGCGAAGCTAGCCGAATTTGAGGGTCACCGGGGTCGGGTCGAAAGCCTGGATTTCAGTGCCGACGGTGAATATCTAGCCACTGTGGGTCAGGATGGCAGCGTGAGGTTATGGCGGGTCGAAAATTTAGGTCAGCTTCTGGCACGAGGCTGCAGTTGGCTCAAGGAGTACCTGGCGACCCATCCTGAAACCCCTCAGGTCTGCCAGCGCCGATGAGGCCCAGTCAAGCCGGTGCTGCCCAGGTAGTCTGTGTCTGCCTGGACTGCTTGACCCCTCACCCCCGTTCCCCCCTAACTTCTGGGGCAGAGAGTTTGCAACACTGGCCCTTCACGTAGCTGCCTCCCCAGGTAGCCAATGCACAGCCCCCGTGCCCTCCAAGTTTTGTACAGGGGCTTTTTTATTGCTCGGGTAGCAATTCCTGCTCGGTTTCAGAGCAGAAGCGCAGACCGCATCTGACCCCCTCCCACAGTCGGCTGCTCAAATGGAGGGTGCAAGGTCTACCGGTCACCTGACGAAGCGCCAGCACTAGACTCGGCCCTCGACAGGCCAATAAAACCCAAATTTCAGGAGAAGCGGCCTCAATGGTTAGTTGGGGCTTGCCGTCGGGGCCTGCACAGATATACCAGTCAGCCTGAATCAGCCACTGACGCAGGGAAGCAGAAAGAGAGGCTTGTAGTCGGTGATGGAGCCGAGCGAAGTAAACGAGTTCGCGGTTTAGCTGAGCATCTGAGGCTGGGTGGTGCATGGCTAGGCTGGGCGGAGAACACGAATAGTCGCCCGGATGCCGCGATGATTACCGAGAGAACTCGTTTGTGCCGTGACAAAATTGAGCTCCGTCAGTGATATGGATCAGCGCTTAATGTACGACTTCCACTGCTCTGCTCTGTCCTCAGTACTAATACGTAAATTTCTAGGCTTGTCCCCAATTCGACCCGTATTGTCACGCACGATAATTGACAGGAAATCTAGTAAGCTCCATTCAGTGTTAACACGCAAGCGTTAGCCTCGGTGCCGATCTCCTCTGTGAAATTACCCAAGACAGTCTCGTAATGGTTTACTAGAGCATCTGCCTTGAAATTGATGAAGGCTAGAAGGCTAATTCATGGCTGATTCGGAAGCAATGCACCCGCTCGTTGCTGAATCACAGCGACCGGGGTCTGCATGGCAACATGAGCTTTTGTATCCCTCCAGCAGGTCAGATGGGTTGTCTGTCAATCAACCGTCGATTCCCAATGAGCAGTGGTTTGTCTCGCTGGTCCAGTACTCGTCAGATGTCATTACAGTGATTGGAGCAGACGGCACTGCTCTTTATGAAAGCCCCTCGCTTGAGCC
>JANNOU010000081.1:0-63670 GCA_031399305.1 Leptolyngbya sp. SOY_34_metabat_272 | reverse complement strand
GTTTCTCAAAAACAACAACAACCTCCTCCTACCCCAGTTTGAGGATCTGCCCAGGCTTTACCGGCAAGAAGCCTTAACCGAGGGCATTAATTTCGACATCGCTTTTGCCCAGATGTGCCTGGAAACCAATTTTTTGAAATTCGACAATTCGATTATTCGCCCCGAGCAAAATAACTTTGCGGGCCTAGGTAGCGTAGACGGCTCGGCGCAGGGCGCGTCTTTCCCCAGCCCCCAGATTGGTGTGCGCGCCCACATCCAGCACCTCAAGGCTTACGCCAATACTGCACCGCTGATCCAAGCTAAGGTAGACCCTCGCTTCGACTTTGTGCGGCGTGGCATTGCGCCTTTGGTCGATCTGCTCAGCGGTCGCTGGTCCGCCGACCCTAACTATGGCACTCGCATCAAAGCTGTCCTGCGCAGCCTCTACGAATCAGCGGGCATCCTCTAGCACTACGCCCTCAGCCAAGACCGACAAAACTGACAAAACCGACAAAACTGGCCGGATCTGCTCACCCCGGTGCTGGAGAGAAGTCACTGTGGCACACGTTGCCAAGTCTCCGTGGCTTCTCCCCTGTTGGAGCAGGGTGCATTTCCTCCCCACCTGCGAGCGCGGACGCAGAGGCTCGACGCTCCAGACTTCGGCCTGTGAGCTCGGGCGTTGGCTCTCAGCGCTCGCAGCCTGCGGCCAATTGCTCGGCTATCGCAGCTCAGAACTCAGAATTTCGAGCGCCCAGGTGCAAGGGCCGAGTTCGCAGCTCGACCGTCGGAGATCATTGCTCGGATTTTGCCGCTCGCCGCTCGGCGGTTGGGGCTCAGAACGGTAAAGACGGAGCTCGCCGCTGCAACGGCCGAGATCCGGGCTTCAGCGGGCCGATTCGCGGAACCACAGCAGCAGGCCCGCGATGCCCAGGCTGACAAAGGCGATGTAGAGATGCCAGTAGGCGTGCAGGCGCTCGGAGGCGTCCAGCTCAGGGTGAAACAGGGTGGTGTAGACCAGCAGCATCGCCAGCAGCATCGCACCTAGGCCGACAAAACCCAAGCCCACCCTGAGCCGAGCCGGTTGCAACACCTGGGCATCGATTTGGGACAGATCCACCTGCGCCAACTCCGCCAGCGAGGTATCGGCCTGGGCCGAGGCGCGCCGCAGATAAGGCGACAGAGCTGGGGGCACCAGCGCCGAAACCCCCGACAGCGTTTTCAGCCGCAGAGTTTGCTCGGTGTCTCTCAACAGCGTCAGCGGCGTGCGCTCAGCCGTAGAGGCTTGGATGGCGGAAGGCTCAGCCTTGGGGTCTGACATGGGGCTCTCCAGTCAACAACAACTTACTGACCTGACCTAACTCCCTCATTATCGGCCCTAGTGCCAGGCAGGGCAGCGGGTGTTTTGGCTCTACGCCATGCCCAGTAGTCAATACGTCTTTCAGCGGATCCCCGTAGCAATCTCAGGCAGTACGTCCGGTTATCCAGCCCCTGAAGTGTAAGTAAGGACTGTGAGCGGCATCATCACCTCTGTCAGGTTTGGGGCAAGGATCTGAAGCACGATTGTGCTTTTGCCAGTGTGGCCCCAGCCAGATATGCCTGCCGGTAGCCAATGCCCTGCCGACCGGCTGAGCGAGGTACTTTGAGCTGCCGTTGACAGAGCTCTCAGACTAGGGATCTTCGGGCCATGACGCTCACCTTCCGCTTCCTATATGCCCTGTTGGGAGTTGGCCTAGCGCTCGCTCTCAATGCCCTGATCATCTATCTCACCAGCTCAGGGCTTGCCTCCGCGCTGATTATTTCCGCGCTGATCATCCCCCTGATCGTGTATCAGTATCGCTCGCTGCTCACCAGCCTGCGCACCCGGCAATCGGCTGCCAGTCGGGGCAAACGTCGCATGTCCAAAACCCGCACGGTCACCCCAGACCCCGAGCTGGTTCGAGGAGCCAGTCAGAATCAGAGCTCTGGTCACCCGGTGCCGCCCGTGCCCGTGCTGATGCACGAGCTGACCGCCGCCTTGACCGGCCAGACCCTAAGCGACCCAGAAACCAGCTCGCAGAGCCCAGACAACTCAGCGCTCAGAATGGTGCGCGGCTACTCGATTGAACCGGGCGCGAAGCTGAGCCAGGCCGATCTCAACGGGGCCAATCTGAACGAGGCCAATCTGGAAGAGGCCGACCTCAGCGGCGCGGAGCTTGAGAACAGCAACCTGAGTCGGGCCAACTTGAACGCCGCCAATCTGGTGGGCACCAATCTCAGCCGTGCCTGCCTCACCCAAGCCACCCTGATCAACGCCTACCTAAACACCGCAGACTTGAGCATGGCCAATCTGCTGGGCGCGAATTTGAGCGGGGCCAGCCTGTTCGAGGTCATCCTCAGCCGCGCCATGCTGGACCGGGCCAATCTGACTAAGGCCATCCTCAGCCGCTCGGATCTGAGCAGCGCCAGCCTGCACTGGAGCGACCTGCGCGGCGCAACCCTGATCCGCTGCGACCTAAACACCGCCAGCCTGAGCCAAGCCAATTTCAGCCGGGCCAATCTCAGCGAGGCCAACTTAACCTACGCCGACCTGAGCGGAGCCAATTTCAGCCAGGCCGATCTCAGCTATGCCAACCTCAGCCAGTGCAGCTTGATCGAGGTCAATTTGATCAAGGGCATTTTGATTCAAGCCAACTTGAGTGAGGTCAACCTCAGCGGCTCGGACCTCAGCCTGGTCAATCTCAAAAAGGGCAAGCTGACCAAAGCCACCCTGAGCGAAGTCAATCTCAGCCTGGCCGATTTGACCGACACCGATTTGACCGATGCCAGCTTCGAGCGAGCCAATCTAGAGCGCAGCAACCTGGACGGAGCCATTGTCACTGGCACTCGCTTTTCGCGTTGCGTCCTAGAGCCTGAAAAAATCGATGACCTCAAACAGCGCGGCGCGATTTTCGACTAATCCCATTTCACCCTGAACAGGTGATAAATCTCGATAGGGGTGCACAGCTGTGCACCCCTACAAGGGTTGCAGAAATCAGGTGAATTGGCATGAATTTCGTCGATTTTAATTCACCATATTTTCAATCCTTGGATTTAGATCTTTACACGTTACATACACTCTATCTCGATTCAATTAATATCCTGGAAATGAGCCATTATCTTTGGAGCATATTAGATCTGACTGTTTTGTCATTCAATTCGATCAGATCAGATCAG
Organism: Leptolyngbya sp. SOY_34_metabat_272; assembly: GCA_031399305.1. Lineage (GTDB taxonomy): Bacteria > Cyanobacteriota > Cyanobacteriia > FACHB-261 > FACHB-261 > FACHB-261. The sequence goes on along the minus strand of JANNOU010000081.1, from coordinate 60,499 downwards.
ATCAATCTATGGGTAGGCATCGCTAGTAAGGTTCACCCCTGCTGCTATTCTCAATCTTGGTAGCCCCATGCAGACGATTTCTCGGAGACTAACCCGAATTCTGCTTCCGGCTGGTGTCGTTTCGACCCTGATTTTTGCAGCTCTGAGCCTGCCGGTCTTGGTCGAATCCTCGCTGCGGATCGTTATCCAACAGGAAGATCAAGTTGCCTTTGACAGCAGCCTGGAAGAGATCGCTCCTCTCTACATGGGTCTGGCGGCAACCCTTAGCTTGGGTCTGGGGCTGACCGGCTGTGTCGCCGCCGAAGGATTGCGCGTGAGACGACGTTCCTCACAGCTACAAAAACAGCTATCTGAACAGTCAGAGATCATCAAAGCTCAAGAGGAACAGTTAGTTCAACTGCGCTTACAGACCCTCAACAATACCCCCCAAGGGCACGAACTGAAGGCGTTTCTCAATGGTTCAAAGATCAGCCCTGCTAGGCGAGGGAGCTAACTTGCGATGGTCGCGACTCACTAACCTCTCCTCTGGCAATCTCCCAAGGTTAGGAGAGGGTCCAGCGACACAACAATGACCATACCAACCTAGGTTGGTATTACATCAAACACTCAAAAAATCAGCTAATTTTCCGGTCGAGCTAGGCAAAACCTTGAAGAACACAGCAACGGAATCCTGATTTCTAGCTGTGGGGACCGCCGACCTCAAGCCTGTCAAAGGGTCGTTCGAATCGAGTCTTCATCCCAGGGACTCAGCATCTTTTAGCCTCATTGTTTAATGTGCGGTGCGTAAGGAATCCAAGCATGGTCGTGCGGCGATTTTGCTCTCAAATTTTGCCTGTTTCACAGGAAACTGGTGCTTCTGACCAGACTGTCCCTGAATTCAATTCCCAGAGTGCGGCCAAAGGCACAGACATTGCGGTTTTCCTGTTCCGATTGCTGGCCGTGTCTGGTCTTGGTCGTTGTTCCCGGCGATGGCTGGTCTGCTTCAGCATTAGCTGGCTGCTCAGCGTCGGCGTGAGTACCTTACCGGCCTTTGCTAACTCAGAAGACCCCCTCCGCGCTCAAGGCCTAACGCCCGCGCCAGAAGCCTCAGCCCCAGACCTGCCAAGTGTTGCCGCGCCGGGGACTGCCGCCCGCGCCGAAACGGCAGTGGAGCTCGGCTCAGAGGCCACGGCGGCACCGGGCCAGACCGCCGAGCCTATCGCCGATGCCAGCGCTAAATCGGCAGCCGCCCACCCAGCAGATTCCAGCCTGACTCTGGAATTTGTCGAGCTGCCCCTGCCCAGCGCCAGCGCTGAACCCGCTGCAACTGAGCAGACAGCCATTGCTCAGGAACCCGCGCCAAGCCAAGCCCCCCTGCCAGATCCCAACCTCGCCCTGGAATTCTCGGAAATTCCACTGCCTACTCAGTCAGCGAGTGGCTCCGCAGCAGATCAACCAGCGCCTCAGATCCTCATCGCCTCTACACCCAACGCTCTGGATCTCAGGCCTACGCCACTGCGCCGAGCCAACTTGCAGCAGCTGAGCCAGTCGGCCTCCGACCTGCTCAACCAAAGCGAAGTGCGCCTCTATCCCGTGCGCCCCCAACTGCGGCTGCAGGGGTTGCTAATCGGTGAGACTGACGCCGAGATCTCAGCGCGCATTCGCTTAAGCGGCCTGTATCCGATCAACTCGCGCACCGTGTTCGGCGGCACCTTGGAAAGCCGGGTCGGCAACATTGTGGGCACCGACTACTTCGACATTCACGAGCTGTTCATCACCCATGCCTTGAACGAAGCCCGCAGCGTGCGCATCAGCGTCGGTCGCTTGGACCTCACCTCCTACTTCGACCGCAACAGCTTCGCAAAAGACATTGCCACCCACTTCTTCAATCCGGCGTTTCAGACTAGCCCGGCGCTGGCGGCAGCGGGCGTCGGCTCTCAACCGGCGGTGCTGTTCAACTGGACAGTCAACGACTTCATTGAGGTCAAGCTGGCAGGCTTCTCCTCACGGCGGCCCATCGACGACCTCGAACCCGACAGCTTTGCCGGAGAAGTGGCCTTTCGCTTGAGCGACTGGGGTCTCCTGCGCCTGACTTATGTCAATAGCGTCGAGCGCAGGCAGCGTGGCGACGACGACGACCCGCCCCGACAATTCAACCTGATTGCAGCTCAGCCTGGCGACCGCGAGCAAGCCTTCGGCGTCAACCTCGAAGCGTTCATCCCTGACACCAAGCTGGGCGTCTTCGCCCGCTTCGGCCACTACGACAACTTGGATCGCGACCGGGGCAGCGCCAACTCCTACAGCCTCGGCATCAACCTCTTGGATCTGTGGGTACCGCGCGACCGACTGGGCCTGGGCTATGGCACCCTGCTGAGCAACGGCGACTTTCGCCGCGAACTCGACCGACCTTTCCCAGATGCGCTGGAGCTGTTCTACGACCGGCCCCTGAACCGCTTCTTGCGGATCGCCGGCAGTTTGCAGCTGATCAACAGTTTTTCAGAAGTTGTCCTGGGCGTACGCCTGCGCGCCGACTTCGACCTCCTGCGGAGACGGCCATGACCAATCGAGTGCCTGCCAATCTACGCGCCCACACCAACGGCCCGAGCAAACTTTCCGTGCTGGGGTTGACGGGGCTCCTGCTGTTGTCTTTGCACAGTCCAGTTGCGGCTCAATCCCTGGCAGGGGCGGCGCGGGCGCGGTTGCAGCAGGGCAATGTCTATTTGCAACGCGGCCAAGCCAACGAGGCGATTCGCGAGTTTCAGGCCGTGCTGCGCGCCAACCCCAACCAGGCACAGGCGCAGCTAGGCCTGGCCCAAGCTTACAGCAAGCTCACCCGCTGGGCTCAGGCGATTCAAGCGTATGAGCGCCTGCTGGGATTGGAGCCACGCAACCAGACGGCGATGCGCGCGCTGGGGGAAATCGGCGGCTACGAGGGCAATCCCCAGTGGCGTCGCTCGGGGATCAAAGCCCTGACCCAGCTACTGGCGCTCCAACCCCAGGACCCCGCTGCCCGCTTCCGCCGCGCCCAACTTCTGAGCTGGTCAGGTCAGCTCAGTGAAGCCCTGGCCGACTACCAGCTCCTGCTGCCAACCGAGCGGGCCAACCCCAGCGTGCTGATCGGCGCGGCCCAGACTTACACCTGGGCAGGTCAGTACCCGCAGGCGCTGCCACTGTTCCGCCAGGCGCAGCAGGTGGGGGCGCGGTTCACGGCCACGGAAAGCCTCGACTATGCGCGCGCCTTAGGGCAGGCAGGCCAGACTGAACAGGCCGTGGCTTTGGTAGGCCCGCTGCTGCGCCAGAATGCCAACAAGCCCGATCTCGTGCAAACAGCGGCGGACGTGCTAGGCGAGCTGGAGGGCCAAGAGGACACCGCCCTTCGGCTATATCAGCAACTGGCCCAAGGTCGTCCCGGTGACCGCTTTTTGGCGCTCAACCAGCTGCGGCTGGAGCGCAAACTGGGCAAGCTGCCGCCCGCCCAGGCCGAAGCTCGGCTGCGCGCGCTGGTGCAGCCATTGCCCACTGCTCCTGAACCGCGTGAAGCGCTGGCCGTGGCGGTGTTGCGTTTTCCCCCCACGCCCGAGCTAATCGAGGTTTACGAACAGTTCCAGCAAGCGGGGGTGAATCAGCCGTTTCTGAACTTCCGCCTTGCCCAGGCCCAGCTCCAGCGGGGCGACATCGCCGCCGCCCGCCGGGCGTTGGACGCCTATCTCGTCGCGCGACCAAGCGATTTGGGCGCTCAAGTGATACTGGCCGAGATCGCTCAGGCTGAAGGAAACCTGGCCACCGCCCGCCAGATCTATCAAACGGTGTTGGCGAGCAGCCCTGAGCGGCTGGATGCGCTGGTGGGCCTAGCGGCAGTCTACGCCAGCCAGGGCAACGAGGCCGAAGCGCTTCAGGTTTACCAGCAGCTGATCGCACTGCGGCCCACCGACCTCAACCTCAAGGCCGATTGGACCCGGCTGGCCTACAACCGGAACCTGGTGAGCGAGGCGCGGGCGGCGACAGTGATAGAGGAGTGGCTGGCCGCGCAGGGCGACCGCGAACCCAGCGCCAGCTTGATCGGTCTAGTGGCCACGTTGCCGCCCAGTGCCGAGCGGCTGCCCCTCTACCAGCGCCTGCTGAGCGTTGCGCCCGACAGTACGCTGCTGCGGCTGCGGCTGGCCCAGGCGTATCTGGCTGCCCGAGACTTGCCCCGCGCTCAGACCGAGGCTCGGAAACTGCTTGAACAGCAGCCCCGTAACCTGGCGGCCTATTTCGTCGTGGGCGAGGCAGCGCAGATCCTGGAGGACTATCCTCGGGCGATTCAGGCATACCAACAGATTCTGGCGCTAGAGCCGCGCAACGCCGATGCGCTGCGGTCCTGGGCGGGGGTGGAGTTTCGGCGGCAGCGCTACGTCGCCGCTACAGCCCTGTACGAGCGGACCCTGGCTATTCGGCCCAACGACCGTGATGCCAAGCTGGCCCTGACCGATCTGGCGGCGCTGGCTGGACGGCGTCTGGAAACGCTGGAGCGGCTGCAGGAGCTGGAGAGCCCGCCAGATCCGCTGCCCGCTTCGCGCCTGTATGAACGCAATCGTCAGGTCCGAGAGGATCTGCTGCTGCAACGTGGTTTTGCCCCTTACTGGGAACGGTACTAACTCCTATGAAACACCGCTCATCTACCTTTTTCTTGGCCTTATTTCTGAGCAGTTTGCTGCTGAGCAGCCTGGTCGCGAGTTGTTCGCCCAGCCAGCCGCCTGCTGCGACCAACAGCCCTGCCCCTGGCGCGCAGGCTCCCTCGCCGGGGGCAGCGACTCAGCCGTCGGCAGCAGCTCCGTTGGAAATTCAGCCGTTGCCAATCGCCCGCGTCGCCTCCAACAGTGAGTCGGTGGTCGCCAATATCCGCGACTCTGACGCCGCCGTCAGCACGCCGCAGTCGGGCAGTTATGTGCTGAAATTCGACCCCAATGCTGAAGACAAACCGGTCGGCAACCAGCTCACCAAGGGGATCCAGCTCAAAGGCACCGAGGCGCAGTCGAATCTGTACTTCCCCCGCCCCCGTGACTGGGAGATCCGAGGTGCGACGGCGTTGATCCGCTTTCAGCACTCGCCTGCTCTGCTACCGGAGCGCTCGACTCTGACCTTGCGGCTGAACGGCACCAACCTCACCAGCGTGCCGCTTGATGCTAAAAACACCAAACAGGGCGAGCTGAAGGTCGAGATCCCACCCGATCTGCTGGTCGATAACAACAACCTGACCCTGATTGTCCAGCAGCACTACACGCTTGACTGCGAAGATCCGTTTGATGAGTCGCTGTGGACCGAGATCCTGCCCGCCTCGCAGGTGACCTTCAACTACCGGCCCCAACCGATTCAGCTGGATTTCAACCGGTTCCCCCGGCCCTTCCTGGATGATCTCAGCCTCCTGCCCGCCACCCTGACCTATCTGATGCCGCCGCAAACGGCGGGCAGCGATGCCAAGCAGAACGGCTCCTGGCTGAGTGCCATGGCTCGCTTCCAGGCGCAGATGGGTCGCACGGCAGAGTACCGTCCGCTGAAGACCAGCGTGGTGGAAGATCTCGAGGACGCCAAAGGCCCGACCGTGATCGTGGGCACGCCCGGGACGCAGCCAGTTCTCAGCCAGTTAGACCTGCCCTTCCCGCTCCAGGACGGCAAGTTCGTCGATGGCAAAGGCAAAACCCTGCCGGATGATGTGGGCGTCCTGGCGCTCAGCGCCACCGAGGGTTCACCCAAGCTGCCGGTGCTGGTGATCAGCGGCAACGGCGTGGCCGGTGTGGAGCGGGCCGCCCAGTTCCTGGTGCAGGCCAAGGACAGCGAAATTGGCACCGGACGCGGCATTTTGGTGAATCGGGTCAACCAGCCCGCTTCGCCCGACCGACGGGACTGGCCGCGCTATCTGCCGCCAGTGCAGCAGTTCTCGCTCAAAGATCTGGACTTCAAAGACACCACGGTGCGGGGAGCCTTTGCGGGCTTCATCGAGTTCGACTTCCGGGCGCTGCCCGATGATGTCTTCTTGCCCGAGCGGGCGACGATGACTCTGAACTACAGCTACAGCGCCCAGGTCGACCCCAACTTGTCCGCGGTGGAAGTCGTGGTAGATGGGACCGCGATCGGCAGCTTCCCGCTCGATAAGACCCAGGGTGATACTAACGTCCGCCGCCGCTTCGAGTTCCCAGCGGGCACGGTGATTAAACCTGACTCGCGCATGCAGGTAGTGTTTCGGCTGTTCCCCAAGCAGCTTGACGCCTGCCGCCGCACTGCCCAAGATCAGCTGTGGGCGACGCTGCACCCAGCCACACAGTTCAACCTGCCCCGCGACAGCTCGGCGAAGCTGCCGGATCTGAGTTTGCTGCGCTACGGCTATCCCTTCGCAGGGCCCCAGGATCTGTCGCGCACCGCCCTGGTGCTGCCGGATAGGCCTTCGGCTGCCGAAACCCAGACCCTGCTGGCCGTGACCGAGCGCCTAGGACGGCTCTCGCAAGCCGAGGCTGTGAAGCTGTCGGTCTACACCGCGTCCAACCTGCCCGGTGATGTGCGCTCCGGCGAGCATCTGATAGCCATTGGCCGCCAGGGGCGCTTTCCGCTGCCGGAGGTCTTGAAAATTCGCAGCGGCCTGGGACTGTTGCCCGAGTTCCTGCGCTTCCGGCGCGACAGCGAAGCCCAGACCGTCCCCGACCAACAGGGTGTGCTCACCGAGGTGATCTCGCCCTGGAACCCAGAGCGCGTGGTGTTGGGCCTGAGCGGCCAGACGGATGCAGAGCTGAAAAAAGTTGCTGATCTGCTCAACCGCGACACGCTGTTCTTTAAGCTCAAAGGCGATACGGCGCTAATCGCTGGCCCAGACAACCTCAAGTTCCTGACCGAGCAACCGCAGCGCCTGGTCGGAGCCACCTCGCCCCGACGCACGTTCACCAACTTCTTCCAGAACAACTGGTTGCTGCTGCCCTTCGGCTTGATCTTGACGGCGCTGCTGGTCTACTACCTGTTGCAGCTGTACATCGACCGCCTCGATCAACAAGAAAGCTCGCCTGCCAAGGACGACAAACGTGCTTCATCCGGCAAAAAATAGCCCGACCGACCTGACTCCAGAGGTCGAGCCAGGCCGAGCCGCCCGCGGTCCCAGCCGTCCAGGTCGGTTCCTGATCCTGAGTTTGCTGGTGCTGCTGAATCTGCCGCTGATCATCGCGCCGCTGACCAGTGGGCAACAGGCGGTGGCGGGGATCTTTCTGTCGATCATCGGGTTTTGGGTGGGCCGCTTTGGGCAGTTACGCGAATTCTTGATCGGCCTGAGTGTGGCCTGTACCCTGCGCTATTTGTGGTACCGCGTCGGCTTTACGCTCAATCTGGATAACCCGATCAATGGCACGGCCAGTTTGCTGTTGCTGGGTGCTGAATTCTACGCGGCGGTGGTGTTGCTGCTCGGCTATTTTCAAACCATTCGCCTGACGCAGCGCAAGCCACCGCCCCTGTCTGAGCATGTCGAAACCTGGCCCAGCGTTGATATCTACATCCCGACCTACAACGAAGGCGTAGATATTGTGCGTAAAACGGTGTTGGGGGCGCTGGCCGTGGACTATCCCCACAAAGCGGTCTATATCCTCGATGACGGGCGTAAATTTCCCGAGCGCCGCAAACAGCTACTGGCGATGGCCCAAGAGCTGGGCTGCACAGTGGTCACGCGCGAGAATAATGACCACGCCAAGGCAGGCAATATCAATAATGCGCTGCGCCGAACCGACGGCGATCTGGTGCTGATTCTTGACTGCGATCACATCCCGGCTCGCAACATCTTGAGCAACACCGTGGGCTTTTTCCAGGATCCTTTGGTCTCGATGGTGCAAACGCCACACTGGTTTTATAACCCGGATCCCTTCGAGCGCAATTTAATCTCGGGCGGGCGAGTGCCGTCGGTGCAGGAGCTATTTTACAAAGTCATGCAGCGAGGCAATGACTTCTGGAATGCGGCGTTTTTCTGCGGTTCCGCTGCGGTGGTGCGCAAAGCGCATCTGCTGCTGATCGGCGGCATTGCAATCGAAACGGTCACTGAGGACTGCCACACCTCGTTCCGGCTGCACTCGATTGGCTACAAGACGGTGTATTACAACCAGATCATGGTGGCTGGGCTGGCCCCTGAAACCTTCGCGTCCTATGTCTCGCAGCAGATGCGTTGGGCACGGGGCATGGCCCAAATTCTGCGTCTGGAAAATCCACTATTCAAAAAAGGGCTTAGCCTGCCGCAGCGCCTGTGCTATTTCAGCGCAATGTTGCACTTTTTTTATGGCGTTCCTCGATTGGTCTTTGCCCTCTCGCCGGTTTTGTTTCTGCTGTTTGGGATCCAGCCGATTCGAGGTCTGAGCTTCGAAACCGTAGCCTACGCCATCCCGCATATTATGTTGGGCAGTTTTGCCAATTATGCGGTCTATAAACATGTGCGCTACTCGTTCTGGAGCGAGGTCTATGAGTTCGCCATGTCGTTCTATTCGGCCATGGTGACGACAGTGGCTCTGATCAACCCTAGAGCCGGGTCGTTCAATGTGACGGCCAAGGGGCTTTCGGTCACCGAGCGCAATTTTGACTGGCGTTCGGCCCGCCCGTTGCTGCTGGTGACCGGGCTGGTGGTTGCTTCGTTGCTGGCGTTTCCAATCTGGCTGATTTTGTCTCGCGACTACTGGGAAGCGGCGACGATCAATTTCACCTGGTGTGTCTACAATCTCGTCCTATTGGTCTGCGCCTTGCTCGCTAGTTTGGAGCAGCCGCAGTTGCGCAATAGCCACCGCTTACAGCGCCAGGTTCAGACCACGATCTTCAGTGGTGGGCGGCAGTGGTCGGGTGAAACGGTGGACATCAGCGAGACCGGTGCCAAGGTAATTGTGGCTGGCTGGCCGGTCTTGCCGCAACGCATTGAGATCGAGCTACGGGGAGACGCGGCCACGCGGGCGCGCGTCCCGGCGGTTGTTCTGCGCAGCACGCCCAATACCGACGATACCTGCACCTTTGCCCTACGCTTTCTGGAGCTGACCCAGGCTCAACAGGATGCGTTATCGCTGGTCATTTACTCAGATACCCAGCTTTGGTACTCGCAAAATCGCGAACAGGCGGACGATCCAGCAGGCTCTTTCTGGTTTATCTCGAGTACCCTGATGCGTGCTCTGCGCACGCCCAGAGCGGCTAAAGGGGCTCCCTTACGTCGGCGCGTCAGCACCGAGGTGCAGCTCTACTGGGGCGGGCAACGGCAACCAGCTCAGGTGACCCAGCTGGGCACCGATGGCTTGGATCTGGAGGCCAGGTCCGAGGTGATCGAGCAGTTGTACAAACGTTGGCAAACCGATCCCCTGATCGGTCTGGAGATTGAGGGGCAACGCTTAATTGCCAAGATCCAGGGCGCGGAGCTAGGCCAAAATCCCCAGTCCCGCCAGGTTCAGCTGAGCTTCCCCGATCAGTTGGATCGCCAGCAACGGCCTAAGGTCCAAAACCTGCTCGATCAGCTCGCGGTCTTGGCCTAGAGCGGCCCTGGTCCTGAACTTTCCTGGTCCTGAACTCTGTTATCTCAGCTCTGAGCTGCAGCTTTTGAGCCTGAAACTGCAACCGTTGAGTTCACAACTCCAACCGTCGCATTTGGAGCTGCAAACTCCGAGCCTTGAGCTTAGGCATCCGAGCCTGGCGCTGCAAACTCCAAGTCTCAAGCTCGGATGCCCGAGCTGTGAGCTGCGATCTTCAAGATCTGGGCCGCCAGGATTGCGCCCTGAGGCTGGCGTTCCGAGTTCTGGGGCTGGGAGGCCGACCTTGGAGCATGGCGATTTCGGCCCGGACCGTGGCAGTTCTGGTCAGATGTTGCGCCAGAGGCAGCCGCACCGTTCGACCGGCTTCAAGATTGCTTAGGCTTACGTCTTACTTGAGCTGCCGCTTCAACCTCGAGTTGCCCTGGAGTTTGGAGGCTCTGTGCCAGAGTTTGCGCCTTGCAGTTTTGGCTAATTTCTAGGTTGCATCAACAAGCTCAAGGTTGAGACGTTTGCCAATGGCTTGGGCTGCTTTATCCATCGTCACCAAGGTGACCGATGGATTGTCAGGGTCAAGCAGTCGATCAAGTGCAGCTCGGCTAGTGTTCATCCTTCTAGCCATCTCCGCTTTTGACAAATTTTTCTCCTTCATGGCTTGAATAATCTGCCAGGCAATAACACGTTTGATCGCAACAGCACTAACTTCTGAAAGAATCCCCTCCTCCTCAAGGAAGTCATCAAAAGAGGAGCCAACATGAATATTGCTGTTCATTGATTTTTCTCCAGTTTATGTTTGCGCTCCAAGGCTAGATCAAGGTCAGGCTTTGGCGTTTTCCGTGTTTTCTTAATAAATCCGTGTAGTAAAAACAGATGGTCAGAATGAGTAGAAAAAAAGACACGAGCAATACGATTCTGAGGTAAATTTGTTCGGACCTCAAACAATCCTCCTCCCATTGGCTTACAGATCGGCATGCCGATAGGCCAACCGTACTCGACTGTCTTGATCTCCCCCAATCAAGCGTCGATCCTCCTTGCTAAGTTCCTTCAACCAGTCTCTTACTGGTTCTCTGCCAGCCTCTGTTCGGTAGAAAAAGGCTGAAATCCGTTTTCTCTCGTTGGTCATCCTATAGTGTATCAAAAAAGGTACCATCGGTGATCGCTCCCTCATTTATCCCTGTGGGTGGACGTTGAGGAGACCACTCTGGCCCTCCCTGACTATTCGGTCAGCGGCTAGGTGTGCTTCCCTCCAGCCAGGGTTGCCCGGAGCCTGGCTGGAGGGCTGGGTCTCGGAATTTCTGGGCCAGAGGTCGGCGGTTTTGTCCCAGAACTTGAACCTTCGTGCTCGCTGCTCGGAGATTTCAGCTGAGAATTTGGGACTGCTGGCTTTGGAGGCGGGGCTTGGCGAAAAAAGGCTGAACTTCCGAGTCCCAAACCGCAATGGTTGAGCTCCAAGGCTGGCGTTCCGAGTTCTGGGGCGGGGAGGCCGACCTTGGAGCATGGCGATTTCGGCTCAGAACTTGGGAGCTCAGCCAGGGCTGGGCTGCTTGCCTTCCACTCAGCAAATTGGCACAAAAGTCGGAAATTCTGAGTCTCAAGGCCAGTTAGGCCTGGGACTCCCATGGGTCCAGCAGAGGGACACCAATCCTCTCGAAGTCCCGGCGGTTGCGGGTGACGAGTGTGAGTCCGTGCGCCTCTGCCGTAGCAGCAAAGAAGGCATCCATGGTCGCGAGCCCCACGCCAGCCTTCTGCCCACGGGTCATGACCACCCCCCAGGTCTCAGCAATGCGTTGGTCAATGCCGAGGATGCGGTCCTCGAAGCGGGCGGGTAGATCCTCGCAGAGCCAGGTTGCCAAACGCTCGCGGCGCTGTCCTGTGGGCATCAACTCGATACCGCGACGAATCTCGGCAAACGAGATCACGCTCATAAACACGCAGTCCTCATCCACCTCCGCCAGCCACAACACGACGTTTGGGTTCGGCTGTGGCTTGACCCACTCCGATACGACGTTGGTGTCAAGCAGGAAGATCACAGCTCGATCGCACGCGGCTGATCCTGAGGCCGTTCGATCTGGATGCCGGAGCCCTGCAGTGGCGAGTCCGCAAAGAACTCGGCGAGATTGCCCTTGCGCTTGGTCTTGCGCTCCCATTCCTCGACTGCCACCACGACCACAGCTTTGCGGCCTTTGCGGGTGATGGTCTGCGGGCCATCGGCGAGCGCGCGATCGATCAACTCGCTGAACCGCGCTTTAGCATCAGCTACTGCCCACGTCCCCTGCTCTGGCTCCATTGCGGACTCTGCACTAGTCATAAAGGTCATGATAGTCATCATAAATCTCAATCAGCAGCACCGGTATTGATGACCAGGGCGGCAGGCATGGGGGTTGCTCAAGTTTCACCCCAGAGGCGATGGCCGCTCTCTTGAGAGGCTGCGTGAGAACCGGCAATTCCGAGCCTTGAGCCGCAATGATTGAGCTCCAAGACTGGCGTTCCGAGTTCTGAGGCTGGGAGGTTGACCTTGGAGCGCGGCGATTTCGGCCCAAAGCCCCGACCTTGGAGCTGGCTGCTCGGAGATGGCGGCTTGGAACTCGGAGTTTTTAGCCCAGAGCTTCAGCGGTCAAGCTCCAAGGCTTGGCGGTTGAGTTAACAAAGCAAGTTTCGAATAGCGTCACGATTAACCTTGAAAAGACTAAGCGACCACCAAGCTAAGCATGTAAACTGAGCACATTCAAACTAAGTTAGTGTAAACACGAAATATTCGCAATCCGATTAACTGGATGCCACCCAATCCACCTGTACATGCAAAAAGTACTGTCGAGGCAATTCAGACTGCTTCAGCACAAAGAAAACTCCTTGCCAGTGCTCTCCAGACTCAGTTTGCAAACGCCATTGGCTCCAGGCAAACGGTCCACTTTGTCCTTCTTCTGTATGCACCCATCCAGCCCTCTCTAACTGAGAAGTGTAGTGCCTTGCCACACTGGCTAGATCCAGGTCTGTGATTAGAGTTGTGCGGCTATTAGCTTCCTTCTCACTATGGCCCCCCCCGCCCCCACTCACCTGTTGAGCTTGAGGTGGAGGGGTGAGAGCTGGCAGCAGTGAAGACGCCACCCACTGTCCGCGCATCTCCCTTATTGGCTTTGAGCGGCGCTTGGTCTCTAAGCTTAGGCGCACATCACTCAACCCTGCCTCGTGAGCATCAGCACTGATGGATAATTCAGAATTGCTAAGGCTGCGATAGAACCGCATCGTCTGGCCCCGCTCTAATCCAAACGTAAAGCCGCCCAGCCCGAGATCTTCTTCCTCCACTAAATGCTCCCAGACCCTCGCGAGCAAGTGTTCTTGGTAGAAGTGGAGGACCGCTTCTGGGGTCAAGGGAACATCGAACATAGCGATGGCGGAACCATTTGCATAGACAACACCCCCTAAGACTCGGCTGCCGTCAGGGAGAGGCAAGTCCAACATCAGTGGCTCGGGAATTTGACCAACCAGAAGTTGAGTCAGAGCCAGAGGACCAGCTTCATAGCCCAACAAGCGAACTGCCAAAGTGTACAGGATGGACTCAGGACCTTCACGTGTAGGTGAGTTCATGTCTTGCAATGCCAATTCATTATTTAACCAAACTACTCTATTACTTAACCAAATGAATCAACTAACTGATAAGGTGCTACAGGCAATTGCTCCCTCATTCATCCCTGTGGGCGGACATTGAGTAGACCATTCTGGCCCTCTCTGCCTTCCTATTCAGTCAGCGGCCAGGTTTGCTTTCCTCCAGGGTTGCCCGGAGCCTGGCAATTTCGGACTGGGTCTTGGAATTTCTGGGCCAGAGGTCGGCGGTCTTGTCCTAGAACTTGAACCTTCGCGCTCGCTGCTCGGAGAGCTCAGCTGAGAACTCGAGGCTTCTGGCTTTGGAGGCGGAGCGTAGAGAAAAAAGGCTGAACTTCCGAGTCTTGAGCCGCAATGATCGAGTTCCAAGACTGGCGTTCCGAGTTCTAGAGCTGGGAGGCGGACCTTGGAGCGCGGCGATTTCGGCTCCGAGCACCGACTTTGGAGCTCGCGGCCTGGAACTCGGAATTTTTAGCCCAGAACTTCGGCGGTCAAGCTCCAAGGCTCGGTGGTTGAGTGTCCAGCCTAAAGCTCGCCGATCAGTTCCTGGTTCACTGGGGCTTCAGCCATTCAGGCGGCAGCTGCGTCGGCGCGGCCAGCCCCAGCCAGACCAGATTTTGTGTGTAATAGGCCGAATTGCTGTCCCAGAAGCCGCTGCGGTATTGGGGCATTAGCTTTTGCTGCTGGATCTGCTCAGCCATCGCGGGGTCAATCAGCTTCAGGGCGGCGTACAGCATGCCGTACTGCGCCGTCGCCTCATAAGTCACGGTCGGCTGGCCGCGCAGATCGATCCGGGCTGGGATTTTTTGCTCCTTTTGCCAGACTTGCTGGAGATGGCCCAGGTGTCGGCGCAGATAGGTCTGAGCTTGGGGCGATTGGAACCAGTGGGCATCCAGCGCCACGCGCCACCAGACCCGGTAGGCGTCAAAACTGTAGCGGCTAGAGTGACCCTCAGGATCTAGGTCTGGCGGCAACGGCTGGAACTGGCCGGTGGCCGTATCCAGAATCACCCAGTCCCCCGGCAGCCCGACCTGCGAGAGCGCCGAAAGCTGGTCCAGGGCCTGATAGCTGCTGTCCGCCAAACCCTGCCAATCGTGGGCCGGGTCTACCTGGGCAAACAGACGAAACGCATGCGGCGCGAAGTACGAAGGATTGAGCTGGAGGCCAGTTCGGCCCACCTGAAACGCCGCCGCTGGCCCCGGCAGCAGATAGCGCTGCTGACCCACGGGCACGGTGGAGAGCGCCCACAGATCCTGAAGTTTGGCGCGAGCCAAGGCTAGATAGTCCGGGCGGTTCCAGCGGCGCGAGGCCAGAATCAGTGCCGTGATCGCATCGACATCGGCGTCGCTAGCAAAGTTGGCATCCAAAAAGCCCCAGCCGCCCTCGGGAAGGCGGCCCCACTGCCAGCCCCAGAGCTGATCGCGGCGCTGGCCGCTGGCGTTCTTGCGCTGGAGATTGTTCTCGGCCCAGGTCAAGCTGCGCTCAAAGGTCGCGGGGTCATCGATCAGGACCGCCCGCAGCAGGGCGTAGGCTTGCCCCTCCGAGGTCGAGCGGTCGCCCGCCTCGAAGTCGATGACCCGGCCATCCGGCTGGATGAAGCGCTGCCGATAGGCCAGCCAGCTCTGCTGCAACAGGTCTGCGCCAGAGGGGACCGGGGTCGGCAGGGCCTTTAGGTCGGTCGGCGTCGGGCTGGCCGGGGGATTCGGTTTTGACCAGGAGCCCAGGGCAAAGCTGACCAGCACCGGAATCGCGGCCAGCCCAAACACCAACAGCGGAGCAAATCGGAGAAACCGCTTGGGCATGCGTACAACTCACCCTTTGGAGGAGCCAGGTCGGTAGATGCGCCCCAAACGGAGTTCAGTCTAGGCAACGTCCTGAGCAACAACTCAGGAGCCCGATACAGAAATCAGACTGGGCTGGTAGTCGCCTCCCAGTTTCTTAGCACAAAAGCCCAGCGCTATCGACTGGCCGGGCTGGAGCGTCCGCCCCCAATCCGGCGGCGTCACTATGTATTGCCCGCCCTGCGCCCTAAAATTACCGTTCCACGTATTGTTAATCGCCGCCTGGTTCATGCGGAAATTGAGCTGCCAGTTCTGCACACTGCGGCTGCCCGGATTGGTCACGCGCAGATTGGCACAAAAGCCATCGGCCCAATCCGACTGGAGCGAGATCGCCCCCTGCAACCCCGGCGCAAGACTGGGAATTGGACTCGGGGTCAGGCTGGGCGTGGGCTCAGAACTGGGAGATGGGCTCAGAACTGGGCTGGGCATGGGGCTAGCGGTTGGCAGCAGTTTGCTGAGCAGCATCTGCTTATCGGCATTGAGACTGCGCCAGTCGTCACCGAGCAGGCCACCTGTGTCGGCGCTGTTGGGATTCCAGCTCCAGTAGGTAAAGTGGAGACGTTTCTGGGCAATGAAATCGACCAGTCGGCGCTGCCAGATGCCTTCTTTGGACGTGGCATCCACCTGTCGCCCGCCAAACTCGCCGATCAGCACCGGTGCAATCCCCTGGTCGGCAATGTATTGAAACCCCGTCTGCCAGCGGCTCAGCAGATTGTTGGGAAAGCTGGGCTCCGCAAACCAGGGCTGATTCACCACGCCAGGCCCATATTCGTGCGGCGAATAGACCAGCTTGTTGCGCACATTGAGGCGGACGGGGGAGTTCTTAACCCCCTCCAAATTGCCCCCCCACCAGTGAGCAGGCAGCTTCTGACCCGGCACATTCTTTTCAACCCCCTCGACCACAATCAACCAATTGGGGTTGAGCCGCGCGATGGCATTGCCCGCCCGTTCGGCAGCCAGTCGCCAATCGGTCGCCGGGTTGCCCGTGCCCCAGCTCGCCTGGCCGTGCGGCTCATTCTTGAGGTCAGCGCCGATCACCTGGGGCTGGTCTTGGTAGCGGGTTGCCAAGCTCGTCCAGGCCTGGATCCACTGGGCTTCGGTGAAGCCATCGCCGTACCACAGCTCCGGAATGCGCTGATCATCAAGCCGGTGCGCATCGAGCAGAATCAGCAAGCCTTGACGCCGGGCTTCTTGGACGACTAGGTCCATCACTTCCAGCGGTCGTTTGTCCTGGAAATCCCGGTTGTTGCCAATCGCAAAATCGATGCTACTGACGCTGAGGCGGTCGGATTCCAACACCAT
The DNA here is from genome assembly GCA_031399305.1 of Leptolyngbya sp. SOY_34_metabat_272. GTDB lineage: Bacteria > Cyanobacteriota > Cyanobacteriia > FACHB-261 > FACHB-261 > FACHB-261. The sequence goes on along the minus strand of JANNOU010000081.1, from coordinate 44,280 downwards.
CTTCACCGAGAACGGCAGGCGGATGACGTTGTAGCCCAGACTTTTGATCTGCGCCAGGATTTCTTTGTAATCGCGCGCCCAGAGACCGTGCGGCGTGTACAAATTGGTCTCTAGACCAAACCAATTCACCCCCCGCAGCAACACCGTGCGACCGGCGGCATCGACAATGCGCGACCCCTGGGTCGAGAGCGGCGTTTGGATCGTCGCTGCTGCATTGGAAATAGCCGCTGAACCCCAGGTAAATAGCCCCAGATTAAAGCACAACAGGGTCAGCACGATCCAGACCGCTAGCCAGCCGCCCAACCTTGAGCCCAGCGCAGACAGGCTGCGCTGGGAAAAACTCTGGGACAGCAGGAACACGAACCTGGGCAAGTGACGCCCAATCTGGAAAATCAGTCGGCAGAATTCAGTCATCAAGTTGACCCAGTCGATTAGATGGACCGACTTATCCCAGGAGGGAGGGCCTCGCAAGCGTCACAGAAACAGCTCGGGCCAGCCGAAGCCGACCCGATTCGTGATCCCGAGAAGAATTTCAGGCCCCGGCCCTTCCGCTCTCTTGAGCCTTGCCTCTAATCTATTCAGACACTGCTGGGTCAATCAGGAGAATTGATTGCGCGCTCAGGCCGCCAGCTTGGTCGAGTTCCAGTGAGCCAAGCGGACTTTCACTTGAGGGTCGATGCTGGCGATGGCTTTCAAGAAAACATCTCGGTTTGCGTAAATTTCAAAGACTTGGTTCAGCTGAGTTTGTTCGAAGGCCGCCCGCACCTCTGTGCTCAAAGAGCACAAAATTAGCCGCTTGTTGGTTTGTTGCGCCGCCCGCAAGCCGGTGACTAAAGCCCCTAGGCCCTGAGCGTCAATGGTTTCAATCTGCTGCAGATCAATGACCAAAATCGAGTCGATGGGTGTTGCGCAGAGCGACTTCAGCAGTTCCTGAAAGCGAATACAAGTGGTGCCTCGAATTGAGCCTTGAACTTGAACGATAGAAACTTGCGGCGCAGTGGTGGGGGTCATAGTGCTCATGAGGAAAATTCTCGCAACTGTTGTGGATCGGGAACTGAAGTCAGTAGCCGCGAAAACGGATAGCTTTGCTGCCAGTCGCGCAGCAGAAGATTCCCGGGTATGACCCTTTCAACAAGATTCAACAGGAAGAAGGAGGGCAGAAATTCCGGGTATGACCCTTTCAGAGGTGCTAGTTAGGGGGCAGAGCTTCCTAGACCCTCTAGCTGCTCACTTGAAGCTCTCTACCCGAAAATTAACACCTGGCCGGAGAGCCTGAGGGCAGTACCTGCGTAGATTCACGCAATCTTTCGAGAACCCTGGTCGCTGTGTAAACCTGAGATAAGCCCGGATAGCACAAGCCACCCTATTTATTAGGATCAGTTCCCCGCGAAAACACTGAGATCTTATGTCGATTCAGCCTGAACCCACTCCATTTCGCTGCTTCGGGCTGCTGAGCCCGTGGCCTCGGTGGCTGCTCATCTGCCTCTTGGCAGGGTGGCTGTGTGCCTGCGCGGGACCGTCCCCTGAAGTGAAGCTGTCGTTTCAGGTCAAACCCACTGCGCAGTCGAATGAATTCCGGCTCTTGGGACACAGCAACCTACCAGATGGCACGGTCGCTGCGGTGGAGGCCATCCGCTATCTGCAACCCCCCGACCCCTCGCAGGAGCCGCCCATCTACTCAATCCTGGACCGGAAGAACATCCGTCTGAGCGGCGGCCGGTGGGAAACTCAGCTGAAGCTGCGCCAGACCGCCGCTGCCGATGGCCTGACCCGCGAAGCCTGGCAGGGGCCGAATTCACAGCCGGTAGACGGGGCCACGGTAGACCCACAGGTGCAGTTTCAACTGACGATCCTGAGCACCGGCCAGCCGCCAGAGGTCGCACGCTACTTGGGCCGTCGGTTTGTCAATGTCCGTAGCCAGGCCCTCGCCTATGGCGACGATGGCGAAGCCTACCTCCGTGCCGAGCGCCGTCTGCCGGTGCCCATGGCGACGGTCCCCCCTACTCGCACCGCCGCCATAGGCGTTCTGCCCCAGCCGGTGCCCGTGACGGTCGGCCCGGCGCTTTTCACCTTGCCCCAGTCCAACGCGCCGCTCAGCGCTGACTACAGGCTGCGTTGAAGCGTCTGAGAAACCGGCTCCATATCCCAGTACCCGGCGGCCCTGAGAGCTGTATCCTGCCCTACTGCGGCTCAAGTGCTGTGCTCCAGAGGCCGAACCTTTTGCTCGAAGCCACGGGCCTAGAGCTTCAGATTCCAAGCAGTTTGCCCGCAAGGCCGAGCAGAAAGCTTGGCCTTGCAAGCATGGAACTCTAGCCCCCGAGTTGCGAGCCCCATTTTCCAGGTCTCTCGCCTCAAGTTCCCAACATCACCCGTCGTTCTCCAAGCTGCGAGCGACAACGAGCGAGCTCCGAGCCAAAGAGTCCTGCCTAAGCGCGTCCAGCCACCTTTTGCGCAGGGGGTCTGGGGGAGGCGCTTCGTCCCCCAGTGGGGGGCTTGGGGGGCAAACGCCCCCCATTCCGGGTTCTTCCCCAACCCCCAAGACAGCTGATTAGATAGGCGAGGTGCTGACTGAACTAGATCGCTGTCTAGGTTCAACGTCTCGAGTAACTAGCATCTTATGGCATCAACTCCGTCAACTCCCTGATGCAAGCCTCCTGCGCTTTGATTTGCTCAAAACCTCGAACTATAGAGCGTTCAAGAGCTGCTCTTTGCGTATTAGATAATTCATGGTTCAGCTCAGCCTGCTTCGATTTTAGATAGCCCTCCAAGGTTTTAATCTGTTTATGGTACGCCGCTATGGAGTTTTCCAAAATCTCCCTGAGCTCTATCTGCTTCTGCTGTAAATAAGGCTCTAATAACTCTATGCCAACTCGTAAACCTTCAACCTGTGGTAGATTCACAAAGGCATTGATGAAGCTTTCCCGCTCGATTCGCATCCTCGCTTCTAATGAGACCGAGATATCTGCTGGGAGATTGGATTCCTGTATCAGGCCCCGCCGCTCTGTTCTCAGGTCCTTAAGCTTTTCTTGGATTAGACAGATCTCTTCTCTGAGGCGTTCAAGATGCCTAGTTCTCATTGATGCTTCTTAAGGCCAGCTATGTATGCTCTTAACAAGAGCTTAGGATAAACTTGGCCCTGACCACATACGCCAAAAAGCCTGAAATCACCCAGGGCCTCTCCGCATTTACTTGTAGATACGCTCCTTGTGGCTACGTTTCTACAAACTTCTGAGCCGCAGTTGCAAGCTAGAGTCTAAATGGGTTATCGCATTTTTTGTGCCTAGCAAGATGCTGAATAGCTTCACCTCTGTAGTGAAGGGTTCCAAACAGATCGCTAAGTCCAAAAAATGATTCTCTAACCTGATAGCAAATCGGTTGTCCACTGACCACTAAACGTGCCCAGTGTTCGCAATTCCATCCCTGAAAACCGTATAACCAATTCTGATGGAACGCTGGTACAGAAGCAATTAGATTTTCAAAGATCTCCTCTCGCCCAAGATACGGTACATGGATGGCATCCTTGTGTCCGTCCTCTAGACGATGAATCACCAGTTGGCCTCTAGAAGATGGATTGCCATCCTGCTCTGGTCCCCAGGAGACCCCATACGCGTCTGATAGTGCTACACCGTAGTGCCAGAAGAAGCCATCGGAGCGATGGAAGAGTTTGCCAACTCGCTCAGACTTAGGATTCCAAGTATCTCGAATCTGCTGGGCTAAGTTAATGTCCAAGTTCAGGTTCTCTCATGGTTTGTCAAACCAATGATCTGAGAGTTGCTATCCGAATCAGGAAGCTCTGAGTAAACCCCTGTTCAGAGTTACCTGACTTGTGTTCAGCTTGAACGCCGTTGCATTCCTCTCTATTCCATTTCCAGGTCGATGATCGGCTGGCTGCGCACCGTGAGATAGCGATAGATTTCAGGGAAGACGTCGCGGCGCAGATAAGGATAATCGCTCACCCAGAGGTCTAGATCCGGCAGATAGGCATCGGAGATGCGGTTGATACGCTCAAAGTCCGGATCATCCGATATCAACAGACAGCAGACCGTCTGACGGCGGCTGATCGGGCGATGCTCAGGCTTATACGGCACCTTCAGCGCCGTCCAGAAACCCTCCTTGTCGCCAATTTCCAGGTTCAGAAAGCGCTGACGTTCATTGGTAATCACCAGTTGGCCCCGGTCATTCACCGTCTCCTTCTTACCAACCACATCCTCGGTGCCCCAAACCTTCAGCACCTCCCCCTGCCAGAAACCGCCATAGCGTGGCTTGCGGAAGCGGCGATTGCGCTGAGCTGCCCAGTAAATTGGCCCCCACAGCCAGTACAGACACGACACCAGCGAGCCGAAAAACATCAACGAGCCAAAAATGAACGACAGCACCCAAAAGCCAAATACCCCCAGCACCGAGACCGCCACTCGCTGCAGCAGATCCTGAGGCGTGCCCCAGTAATGGCTGTATTGCTCACCCGTGGGCACTAGCGGACAGAGTTCTTCGATTTTCTTGCGTTTCAGCGGCGTCAACATGGACTCGGTGCAGGTGGTTCCAGATCGAGCCTAACATTCAAGCCAGGCAGCTCAGAGCTTACGGCTCCTCAGGCAACGGTTCTGGAATCTGCCGAGGGTCGATAATCAGCCACTGATCCGGATCTAGGATTCGACCGCAGTCCGGGCAAGGGCTGCGTGTGACAATCCCCGTATTCACAGAGCAGACTGCCAACTGGCCCCGGTGAAAGAAAACGCGAAAGCCGCAGAACGGGCACTCTTGAGCCAGGAAGCGCACAAACACAGACCCAAGCCCTCCAGTCCAGCGGAACTGATTTGATGCCGTCATCCTACCGCAGGGACTGGAGCGCAGCTCACCAACCGGTCACAGGCTCAAAACCAGAGTTGCTTGCACCCTCTTAGCTTTTAGACAGCCATTCTACCGTCGATTGCCAGGGCTAATCGGGAGGATCATACTTGTCCGCTCCCTCAGGAAAAACACGGGTACTAGAATAGAACTTGCTACTCATCAGGGCGACGGAATTCGGTCTGAGGCTGAGACCGGAGAGTTCACAGAAAAAACACCAAATCTCCGCCGAAAAAACACCCACTCCCTGACTAAAACCCGCGAGATTACGGGTAACAAAAAGTTAGGTCAGTGAATCCTGATCGCAGTGAGCAGGAGGCTTCTGTCCGTGAGTTACTGCCTGGCACCTGAGTGCCCTTCTCCTAAAAACCCAGACACGCAAGAGCATTGCCAAACCTGCGGCGCGCCCTTGTTGCTCAGAGGTCGCTATCGCGCCATTTCACGCCTGGGGCGGGGCGGCTTTGGCGTCACGTTTCTGGCTCAGGATGAAGACCTGCCCTCGCGTCCCAGATGCGTGATCAAACAACTGCGCTCGGCCAACCGTAAGCCCAGGATTTTCGCCGTTGCCTGTCGCTTGTTTGAGCGCGAAGCCGCCGCCCTAGAGCGGCTGGGTCGTAAGGGCAGCCCCGTCGCCTCCCAAATCCCCCAATTGTTCGCCTACTTTGTGGAGCGGGGCGAGTTTTACCTAGTGCAGGAGTACATCGAAGGCCGCACCCTGGCTCAGGAACTCAAGAAAAATGGGCGGTTTAGCGAGGCGCAAGTGCGTCAACTGCTCGAAGAAGTGCTGCCCATCCTGGCCTACATCCACAGTCAGGGCGTGATCCATCGCGATATCAAGCCCGCCAACTTGATGCGGCGGGTGAGGGGCGCTACGACCGCCGCTGCCGGAGAGGTCGAGACCGACGTGCTGTCGCCGGATGCCCCTGAACCGCCGCCTGTATGGCCCGCCTTGCCCAGCACACCGCCGGGCCAAGAGGGGAAACTGGTGCTGATCGACTTTGGCGCGATCAAGGACGCCAGCAGCACCAAGCTCCAGGGTGGCGAAGGCGACACGCAGAACACTCTGATCAATAGTCCCGGCTTCTCGCCGCCCGAACAGTTGGCCGGTCAGGGGGTCGGCCCCACCAGCGACCTCTACGCGCTGGCGGCGACCTGCGTGAACCTGCTCACTGGCTGTTCACCCAACCTGCTCTACGACCACAACACCGGCATCTGGACCTGGCGCAACCGGGCGGAGATCAGTGAAGGGCTAGCCGAGGTCCTGGCCAGTATGCTGAAACCCGCCGTGACCGACCGCTACCCTTCGGCGGTGACAGCGCTCCAGGCCCTGGCTGAGTGCTCTGGGGTCAAGCTGCCCAGAGCCTCTGAGCCCGCTCCTGGCCCAGCTCAGCTTGCTCGTTCTGGTCAGAGCAGAAGACGGACGCCGCCCCCACGCCTGAGTCAATCGCGCGCTGAGCGCAAGGGCCGACGCCGCCTGCGTCAGCTCTTGCTGCTGGGCACTCTGACGGCAGGGCCATTCGCGGGCTGGGGGTTGGCGCAAGCACGGGTGCCCCTGGGCTCCGAGCAGTTGAACTGGGGAACTGCGCAGCAGTGGCTGAGCGAGCTGCAAAATCAGGAATGGCTCGAGACTTCAGAAGCGCTGGTTCAGCAATCTGCTGAGGACGTCAACCGCTGGTGGCAACAGACCGGGCCGCAGCTAGCGGAGCATTGGAACAAATTGAGTTCAGAGGTGTCCAGCCAGTTCTTGGGTGGCAACCGTGCGCCATCGCCTACTTCAGAGCCGGTTGTTCCCTCAGGGCCCATTCCCAGCCCGGAGCCTGTGCTAACCCCAATGCCCTCGCCGCCCCGAGCCGGTCCTATCCCAACCGCTGACAACCCGGTTACGGTGGCGGCCAGTCCCCAGCCGCTAGCGGAGACGTTCCGCGACGTCCGTCAAACCTGGGCGGTCGGCTACGTTGAGGCTCTGGCACAGGCTGGCATCATCAGTGGCTTCCCAGATGGCAGTTTTCGACCGGATGCGCCAGTCACCCGCGCCGAATTCGCAACCATTTTGCAAAAGGCTTTCCAGCCTGAAGCTCGTCGCCCCGGGATTGACTTCCGCGATCTGCCTGCGGGGCATTGGGGAGCTAACGCGATCCACACGGCTTATCAAGGTGGCTTTGTCACTGGCTACCCCAGCGCTCTGTTCCAGCCGAATCAACCAGTTTCTCGGGTGCAGGTCCTGGTGGCGTTGACCAGTGGCCTCAAGCTTGCTCCTGCCGATCCCCAGGTATTGACTCGCTTTCAGGATGCTAAAGAAATTCCTGCCTATGCGCTGAGGAGCGCTGCCGCTGCGACGGCAGGGGGCTGGGTGGCCCCTGATCCAGACCTCAAGCAGCTTAGCCCCAACCGCAGGGCGACTCGCGCCGAGGTGGCAGCGTTTGTCTACCAGGCAATGGTGAGCACTGGCCGCGCCCAGCCTCTAAACTCGGCTCAGTCAGAGCCGAAGCAGCTTTTGTCTTGGTTGGGCAGTCTGGGTGAGCCCAAGCTTGAGAAGTGACGCTACCTGCCACAATCTTGACAGGGTCAAAAGCGGCGAAACTTGCCTCCCGCTCGCGGCAGCAAACCACAATGATTTCCCCCCATTCCATTGCTTACCTCGGCCCCCCTGGCACGTTCAGCGAGACCGCTGCACTGTGCTATCTGGACCTGTTGGGTGATGGTGATCTCAGCCGCCTCCACCCCTATCCCACGATTGCGCAGGCGCTCAGGGCCTTGGCCCGACGGGAAGTGGGGCAGGCAATTGTGCCCGTTGAGAACTCGATTGAAGGCAGTGTGACCACTACCCTGGACACGGTCTGGAGCCTAGAGGGATTGCAGGTTGAGCAAGCGCTGGTCCTGCCGATTGTCAACACCTTGCTGTCTCGGGTTGAGGCGCTCAGCCAGATCCGCTGGGTCTATTCGCATCCTCAGCCACTGGCCCAGTGTCAACAGTGGCTGGAGCAGAACCTTCCCCAAGCGCAACTGATTCCCACCCGCTCGACTATCGAGGCGCTGACCTACCTGGATCAACCAGCCACCGCTGCGATCGCTGCGGAGCGGGCCGCTGAACTCTATAGCCTGCCGATTCTGGCGCGGGAGCTTAATGATCACCCGGGCAACCGAACTCGCTTCTGGGTACTCAGCCTACAACGCTCCTCTGAGACCTTGCAGGGGCGCACTCACACCTCGCTAGCCTTCAGCTTCTCAGCGAATGCACCCGGCACGCTGGCGCAGGCTCTCTCGGTCTTCGCCAGCCGCCAGATCAACCTCAGCCGCATCGAGTCGCGCCCCACCAAGCGCTCTCTGGGCGAGTATTTGTTCTTCATAGATTTGGAGGCAGACGCGGCTGAGCCCCGAGTCTGCTCAGCACTAGCGGAGCTCAAACCCCAGGTTGAAACTCTCAAGGTATTCGGCAGCTACTCGGTAAGCACCTTAGAGTCTGATCTGCAGGACAATCCGGTCTGAGCGCGAAATCCCTCTAAGCGGATAGCTTAGGAAATGCTTCAGCGACAGCGGCATGGGCGATGATGCCGCCTTTGAGGTTGAGTCCTCGCTTGAGGGCTGGGTCTCGTTCTAGAGCTGCTTCGCCGAACTCCGCCAGGGCCAGCACATAGGGCAAAGTCGCGTTCACCAGGGCCTGAGTCGCGGTCCAGGGGACGGCTCCTGGAATATTGGGCACCCCATAGTGCAGGATCCCGGCCTCTTCGTAAATGGGCTGGGTGTGCGAGGTGGGCCTTACAGTCTCAATGCAACCGCCCTGGTCCACGGCGACGTCTACAATCACGCCACCGGGCTGCATTCTGCCCACCAGCTCACGCGATACCAGCAGGGGGGCTCGTCGCCCCGGCAGCAGCACGGCCCCAATCAGCAAGTCGGCTTCGGGCACCGTGGCTTCAAGGTTGGCAGACGTGCTGTACAGTAGCTCAACGCGAGAGCCAAAGACCGTCTCCAGCTCTGCCAGGCGATTCAGGTTGACATCGAAAATCTGCACCCGTGCCCCCAACCCGACGGCGATTCGCGCTGCTTCTGTGCCCACGATGCCGCCGCCGAGCACGACCACGCGCCCCGGACGCACGCCTGGCACACCGCCTAGCAGGACGCCGCGCCCGCCCTGCTGACGGGTGAGATAGTGCGCACCAAACTGGACCGACAGACGCCCGGCGATCACACTCATGGGCACCAGCAGCGGCAGCTGGCCGCCGTTGGTTTGGACCGTCTCATAGGCGATACAAGTCGCCCCTGATTTCAGCAGTGCCTCGGTGAGGGTCTGATCCGCAGCCAGGTGTAGATAGGCGAATAACAGTAAGTCGGGATGCAACAGACCATATTCGGAGGCTTGCGGCTCCTTCACCTTGACCACTAGCTGCTGCTCGTAGATCTGTGCTGGACCGCTGGCCAAGTGTGCGCCGACCTGCTTGTAGTCGGCATCCGCAAAACCCGCGCCAATACCTGCACCGTTCTCAACCAGGACATGATGTCCACGGCTAACCAAGGCCTGAACCGCATCAGGAGTCAATCCGACTCGGAACTCTTGGTCTTTGACCTCGCGCGGCACGCCAATGCGCATCACTCTAAACCCATCCATTCAAGGTGTTTGTGCCGAAGGTGGCCTTAGTTGCTACTCTTCCTCGGCCGGACCCATCAATCCTTTGCTGAAAGTATCTTTCAGCACCGTTTTGGCCGCCAGATGGCTGCGAGTCGAGGCCAAGATGTCTGCTTCCCGTTGCAGACGAGCCTCGGTGTCTAACATTTCCAGCAGCATCTGCTGCTCGGCGCTTGCCCCTTGGAGGTTCCGCCCAATCCAGTAGGACAGCTCCGTTGCTGAGGTAGGCACATCCTCTGGCAACTCGATTTCCTGCTCTAGCAGTTTGGCTGACAGCCGAACGACGTCTTTAAGTAGAGTGGCAACCTCGTCCGCTAGAGGGTTGAGGTCTTGCTCAGGTGTGACATCTTCGATCCACTCGACTAGACCTACGTAGTAAGGCTTCTCACGGACGTAGTCCAGTACGCGAAAGCGCTGCTGCCCTAGAGTCAGAATGTGCATCCGATCATCTTGCAGCCGGCGGTACTTGACGATCTCGGCGCAACAGCCGATGCTGGCGGGCTGTCCCCGCTCCGGATCAACCATGAGCACCCCAAAGCGACGGTCGCCCTCCAGGATCGTGTTGATCATGATCCGGTAGCGGAACTCGAAGATGTGCAACGTCAACGGCTGCCCTGGGAACAAAACGACGTTGCCCAAAGGAAACAAGGGCAGTTCGCAAACCGCGATCGAAGAGGAGGAAGCCATTGCCAGTGTGTAGGGGAAATTACTGCTGTTGCTGGATCCATTCTACGGGTTGCCGCTCAGCTCAGGGCGCTGTCAACCGCAGCGAAAAACCCTGCCCCTGAAGCGAGGCAGGGCACCGCCCGCTTGCCAGACCTAACTTAGGGTCTCACTTAACTGAAATATCCACGCCTGCGGGCAGGTCAAGCTTCATCAGCGCGTCGATTGTCTTGGAGGAGGGCTGATAAATGTCGATGATGCGGCGGTGGGTTCGGGTCTCAAAGTGTTCCCGGGAGTCTTTGTCCACGTGCGGCGAGCGTAGGACGCAATAGATCCGGCGTCGGGTCGGCAGCGGAATCGGGCCAATGGCAGCAGCGTTGGTGCGATTGGCTGCGTCAACGATCTTTTCGCAGGAGGTATCCAGCAGGCGATGATCGAAGGCCTGCAGTCGGATCCGGAGCTTTTGTTGTTGGATGGTGGCCATGGAAAACTAGGAGAAAGGGATTGAAGAAGCGGCAGAGCAGGAAACCCCACTCTACCGCTCCAGAGAAATCAGAGGTTGGTGTTACTTGACGATCTTGGATACGACGCCCGAACCGACTGTGCGCCCACCCTCGCGGATGGCGAAGCGCATCTGCTGCTCAATGGCGATCGGCTTGATCAGCTCCACGGTCATCTTGATGCGGTCGCCAGGCATCACCATCTCAGCCGAGCTGCCGTCGTCTGAGGTGAAAGAGGTGATCGTGCCGGTCACGTCGGTGGTCCGCACGTAGAACTGAGGCCGGTAGCCAGGGAAGAATGGCGTCTTACGACCTCCCTCCTCCTGCTTGAGAACGTAAACCTCGGCCTCAAACTGGGTGTGAGGGGTGATTGAGCCGGGCTTGGCCAGAACCATGCCGCGCTCAATGTCTTCCTTCTTGACACCACGGAGCAGCAGACCCACGTTGTCACCAGCTAGACCTTCGTCTAGAGTTTTCTGGAACATCTCCACGCCAGTCACAGTGGTTTCTCGGGTGTCTCGAATGCCCACGATTGAAATGGTTTCGCCAACCTTGACCTTGCCGCGCTCGATCCGACCGGTGGCAACGGTACCCCGACCTGAAATCGAGAAAACGTCTTCCACTGCCATCAGGAAGGGCTTATCAATCTCGCGCTCGGGGGTAGGGATGTAGGAATCTACCGCATCCATCAGATCGTAGATTCGGTCTACCCACTTGTCTATACCACGCTTGGCCTTAGGATCGGCCGTCATCTTCTCCAAGGCCATTAGCCCAGAGCCAGTGACGATGGGGATGTCATCACCAGGGAAGTCGTAGGAAGACAGCAGTTCACGAACTTCCAACTCGACTAGCTCCAGCAGTTCGGCATCGTCTACCTGGTCTTCCTTGTTCAAGAACACCACGATGTTAGGCACACCCACCTGACGTGCCAACAGGATATGCTCGCGGGTCTGAGGCATGGGACCATCTGCTGCCGAAACCACCAGGATCGCGCCGTCCATCTGAGCCGCGCCCGTGATCATGTTCTTCACGTAGTCGGCGTGACCTGGACAGTCGACATGGGCGTAGTGACGGGTCTCGGTCTGGTACTCCACATGGGCGGTGTTGATCGTGATTCCCCGCGCTTTCTCTTCAGGCGCGGCATCAATGTCCGCATACTTACGCGCTTGCGCTTGGCCAAGCGCTGCTAGGGTCATGGTGATCGCCGCTGTCAACGTAGTTTTACCGTGATCCACGTGGCCGATGGTGCCGATATTGACGTGGGGTTTGTTCCGCTCAAATTTTGCACGTGCCATTGACTTGCTTTCCTTGTCCTATTACGCGTTCCCTTTGCTCTTGGCGATGATGGCCTCCGCCACGCTACGAGGCACTTCCTCATAGTGGCTAAATTCCATCGTAAAGATGCCCCGACCCTGCGTCTTGGAGCGGATGTCGGTGGCGTACCCAAACATTTCCGCCAGGGGCACCTTGGCAGCGACCTTAGCTAGGCCCTGGGCCGCCTTTTCCTGACCCTCAATCTGACCTCGACGGGAGTTCAGATCACCCATGACAGTTCCCAAGAAGTCTTCTGGCACTTCCACCTCAACTTTCATCATGGGCTCCAGCAGGACTGGGCTCGCCTTCAGGAAGCCTTCCTTGATCGCCATCGAGCCTGCGATCTTAAAAGCCATTTCCGAAGAGTCCACATCGTGGTAGGAGCCGTCCACTAGGGTCGCCCGTACGTCGATCACCGGGAAGCCAGCTAAAATACCACCTTCGCAGGCTTCTTTCATCCCCGCTTCGGTCGGATTGATGTATTCCTTCGGAATTGAGCCGCCGACGATCTTGGAGACGAACTCAAAGCCTGAACCTGGATCGCCCGGTTCTAGCTGGATCACCACGTGACCGTACTGGCCCTTACCGCCGCTTTGGCGCACAAACTTGCCCTCGGCCTTGACAGGTTTGCGGATCGTCTCGCGGTAGGCCACCTGAGGTGCGCCCACGTTGGCTTCCACCTTGAACTCCCGCATCATGCGGTCCACCAGAATCTCCAGGTGCAGCTCACCCATCCCAGAGATCACAGTCTGGTTGGTCTCGGGATCAACGTTGACCCGGAAGGTGGGATCTTCTTCGGAAAGCGATTGCAACGCTTTGGAGAGCTTGTCCATGTCCTGCTTGGTTTTGGGCTCTACCGCAACTGAGATCACCGGCTCTGGAATGAACAGCGACTCCAGAATTACGGGCGAACTCTCCTCGCAGAGCGTATCGCCCGTGAAGGTATCCTTCATGCCCAGCACTGCGCCCAGATCGCCAGCCCGCATCTCGTCCACGTCGCTGCGCTCGTCAGCTTTGAGGATGATCAGACGCGAGATCCGCTCCTTCTTGCCCTTGGTTGAATTGAGTACATAGCTGCCCTTCTTGAGGACGCCTGAGTAAACGCGCACGAAGGTCAGGCGTCCAAAAGGATCGGCCATGATCTTGAAGGCCAATGCCGACATTGGTTCTTCGTCGTTGGCATGGCGCTCAACCGGTGTTCCATCCAGCTTCATACCCTGGATCGCAGGGACATCGATCGGTGCGGGCAGGTAGTCCACCACAGCGTCCAGCAGCAGCTGAACTCCTTTGTTCTTGAATGCGGAACCGCAGATCATGGGCACGATGCTTCCCGCAACTGTCCCTTTGCGCAGAGCTGTGCGGATCTCCTGCTCAGTCAGGGGTTCTTCGGCGAAGAACTTCTCCATCAAGGAGTCGTCGGTCTCGGCTACCGCTTCGAGTAGCTTGGCACGATACTCCTCGACTACTTCCGTCATATCCTCAGGGATCTCGGTCTCGACAATGTCAGTCCCCAGATCATTTCTGTAGAGATAGGCCTTCATGGACACCAAGTCCACAATGCCGCTGAATTCAGCTTCAGCACCGATTGGTAGCTGGATGGGTACGGCGTTCGCCCGCAGCCGATCTACCAGCTGCTCGTGAACCCGCAAGAAGTTGGCCCCCATGCGATCCATCTTGTTCACGAACGCGATGCGCGGCACCTTGTAGCGGTCAGCCTGACGCCACACCGTCTCGGACTGGGGCTGGACGCCTCCCACCGAGTCGAAGACCGCGATCACCCCATCCAGAACCCGCATGGAGCGCTCCACCTCAATGGTGAAGTCCACATGGCCGGGCGTGTCAATGATGTTGATCTTGTGGTCGCGCCAACTGGTGGAGATGGCGGCAGCGGTGATCGTAATGCCCCGTTCCCGCTCCTGATCCATCCAATCGGTGACCGCTGTGCCTTCGTGGACCTCACCGATCTTGTGGACCACGCCGGAGTAAAACAGAATACGCTCGGTGGTCGTCGTCTTCCCAGCGTCAATGTGGGCTGCGATACCTATGTTGCGTACCCTCTCAAGGGGAACGGCACGTGCCACAACTACCTCCTTGTGTTAACCAGGAGAACCCGAGTCTAAAACCGAGTCCTCACTTAAAGATTCTATACGTCTCGTCGAATTTTTGAGGATTTAGTAGCGGTAGTGAGCGAAGGCCTTATTGGCTTCGGCCATCCGATGCGTTTCCTCCCGCCGACGGATCGCCCCCCCGGCTTCATTGGCGGCGTCCATAAGCTCGTTGGCGAGCTTGCCAGTCATAGTCTTGCCTGGACGCTGACGCGAGAACATAGTGATCCAGCGCAGCGCGAGCGCCGTGCCCCGGTCGCCACGGACTTCCATTGGGACTTGATAGGTGGCCCCTCCGACCCGGCGGGCTTTGACCTCCACTAAGGGAGTCGCATTGCGCACCGCTCGCTCAAACAATTCCAACGGGTCATTGCCCGTACGCTCTTCAATCGTCTTCATCGCACTGTAGACGATGCGAGAAGCAATGGAGTACTTACCGCTGACCATGATGCGTCGAATCATCATGCTGACCAGGCGGCTGCTGTACACTGGGTCGGGTGGAACGGGACGCTTAGTGGCAGAGGTGCGACGGGACATGGTGACAGAGGGTTTCCAGAGGTTTCCAAAGAATAGGGTTTTGCAAGCCGAGATTAACCAATGATCCTAGACAATGACTCTACTGCAAGCCGCAGCAGGTCCTCCAGAATGCCACCCGGCAAGGACTAGAGGTTTGGATAAGGACCTGGGGCAGGGCGCTTAGCAGGAGTGAGTTGTCCTACTTTGCTTTCGGGCGCTTGGCACCGTACTTGGAACGACCTTGCTTGCGGTCTTTTACGCCTGCCGTGTCCAGAGTACCCCGGATGATGTGGTATCTGACACCCGGCAGATCCTTGACCCGCCCGCCCCGGATCATCACCACTGAGTGCTCTTGCAAATTGTGGCCGATACCGGGAATGTAAGCAGTTACCTCAAAGCCGGAGGTCAGACGAACACGGGCCACTTTGCGCAGGGCAGAGTTGGGCTTCTTGGGTGTGGTGGTGTAAACCCGAGTACAAACCCCCCGTCGCTGTGGACAGCTCTTGAGGGCAGGGGACTTGGTTTTGACCTTGGCGGCTTGGCGTTCAGCGCGAATGAGCTGCTGGATGGTGGGCATGGAATCCGAAGTTAAGGCTTGACCCGCTCTTGTATTTCAACGATCTCTAATTCTACCGGATTTTGCTCAGCTTCAGCAACCTAGAAAGCCTAAACCCGTCAGATACTATCTAGGGCTCAGGCAA
Source organism: Leptolyngbya sp. SOY_34_metabat_272 (assembly GCA_031399305.1). Classification (GTDB taxonomy): domain Bacteria; phylum Cyanobacteriota; class Cyanobacteriia; order FACHB-261; family FACHB-261; genus FACHB-261. Next base: position 29,012 of record JANNOU010000081.1, on the reverse strand, counting down.
GACACAGAACCTGAACCGCCAGAGGCGCAGACAGCTAGACCGCTCAACCGAAGGGGTTGCTGTAGCGCTCCTCTGCCCAAGGCTCGCCCCGGCGATGGTAGCCGTTGCGTTCCCAGAAGCCCAATTCCTCCTGAGCTAGGAACTCTAGGCCATTGATCCACTTAGGGCTCTTCCAGGCATAGAGGTGAGGTACGACCAAGCGCAGGGGGCCACCGTGCTCGGCAGGCAATGGCTCGCCGAACAGGGTGTGGGTGAAGAAGTTCTCCTCGCGCACAAAGTCTTCTAGAAGGAGATTGGTGGTGTAACCGCCGTAGCAGTGGGCGAGGACGTGCTTCGCCTCGGGAGCCAATTTGACCTGCTGCATCAGATCCGGCACCTTGACGCCGGTCCACTGCACGTCCAGCTTGGACCAGCGCGTGACGCAGTGAAAGTCAGCGGTGAAATCATTCTGAGGCAGAGCCAGGATATTGTCCCAGCTCAAGCTTAGCTCAGGCTCAACTAGACCCCAAAGACGTAGAGCCCAGGCTCCCTGCTGAACCTGAGGCGTAGGGCCATAGGTCAAAACCGGAAACCCGTTGGTTAAATGCTGGCCCGGCGGCACCCGATCGCTCAGCTCAGGATCAGGCTTGCGGAAGAACTTACCTAGCATGAGAAACCCAGCACAGAGATTCTTGAGCTAACTCAAGTTTATAGCCAGTTGTAAACGAAGGATAGCTGCGCCTTCCTTAGCTCTCTTCGTCGCCTTCCTCCTCATCAGGGGTGGGGTAGACAAAGCCGGTGTTGCGTCCGGTCAGGATGGACTTGCCCAGGGAGAGGGCTCGCTGGGCTTGGAGACGAGCTTTGTGCTTCCAGGTCGTCCGACGCATGTCGCGCTTGGACTTGGAGGTTTTCTTCTTAGGGACGGCCATAGGGTTCGGCCACCTGAAACAGGCGGCGGTTTTGACAACTCTACTATCTTAGGGCTCCGGCGGCAGTTCAATCCACGCTGGCCTGCCGAACGTCCTCGGTGAGAGGCGCTTTTGGGTTGGCGTTGGTGGGGATGCCCATGAAGTCAGGGTAGGCAATATTGCCGTGCTCGCTGATGTCGAGGCCGGCTAGCTCCTCCTCTATGGAAACGCGCAGACCCACGGTGGCGCGCAACAGCAGGAACAAGATCAGGCCGCTGCCGAAGGCCCAGAGGAAAATTGCGCCCATGCCGAGCAGCTGGATGCCCAGCTGTAACCAGCCCCGCTCGGGGAAATAGGGGTTGCCGAACCAGGGGATGCCCGCTGCCAGGGTGCCCCACAAGCCGCAGGCTCCATGCACCGAGAAGGCTCCCACCGGGTCGTCTACCTTGAGCACGGTTTCCACCAGCAGGGCGCAGAGTAGGGCTAGCACCCCTGCTACCGAGCCGATCAGCAGGGCTGCCCAGGGAGTTACCGTGTGGCAAGGGGCAGTGATCGCCACGGTCCCGGCTAGGACGCCATTGCCGACGAAAGTCATGTCGGGCTTGGAGAAAATCGCCCAAGAGGCGAAAGTTGCGCCGAGCGCCCCGCCTGCTGCCGCCAGATTGGTGTTGAGGATGATCCAGCCCACATCAGCGTTCGCCAGGTTGGTCGAGCCGCCGTTGAAACCTAGCCAGCCGAACCACAGCAGGAACACGCCCAGCATGCCCAGCGGTAGGTTATGCCCTGGAATCGCGCGGGCTTCACCATTACGGCTGTATTTTCCCAGGCGAGGACCGACCACCCAGGCCCCCGCCAGCGCCACCCAGCCGCCCGTGGAGTGCACTGCCGTGGAGCCTGCGAAGTCGATAAACCCTAACTGTTGTAGCCAGCCCTGCGTGCCACCGTTCCAGCCTGCGAACAGACCGTTCCACAGCCAGCTGCCACCGATGGGGTAGATCAGGCAGCTGAACACCAACACATAAAGCAGGTAGGCCTGAAACCGGGTGCGCTCGGCCAGGGCTCCGGCCGCAATCGCTGCTGCTGCCGCCGCAAACACCACCTGGAAGAAGAAAAAGGTGAACGGCCAGCCGGGATCGGCACCGTCGCCCAAGGGAATACCCGAAGGAAGCGCGGCCAGGCGGCTGACCGGGTCAAAGCCCAGCGCGAACCAGTTGCTGCCGAGCCAGCCCGAGGGGCTGCTGCCGAACATCAGCCCAAAGCCGATGAACCAGAAGCCGCACAAGGTAATCGAGATCGTCACAATACTTTTCATCATGACGTTGGCGGCGTTTTTGGCGCGGGTAAACCCCACCTCGAGCATTGCAAAACCCGCCTGCATTAGGAACACCAGCGCTGCTGCAACCAAAGTCCAGGTGAGGTCCGCTGCGTGCTGAGCAGCTTCAGGGGTGACCAGTCTCTGCGCCTCCTGTGCCAGCCCTGGCGAAGCGAGCCAGCCGACCCCAGCGACCGCTGCTCCACCCACTACGCAAATCCGTAAGCAACTCACAAGTCACAAATTGTAGGCACACGGCAAGACACTGACAAAGCCTTGAAGACGCGAAGTTGACCCTGGACTGGCTAAGGTCAGATCGCTTCCAGGTCACGCTCTCCGGTGCGAATCCGAACGGTTTCACTGATTGGAGAGATAAAAATCTTGCCATCGCCGATCTCGCCTGTGCGAGCCGCAGCGATGATCTTCTCGATCACCATGTCGACTTGGCCATCATCGACGATGATCTCAATCTTGAGCTTCTGGAGAAACTCCACGGTGTACTCGGAGCCCCGATAGCGCTCGGTCTGACCCTTCTGACGACCAAAACCTCGTACTTCAGAAACTGTCATGCCGACGATCCCAGCGTTGACCAGGACGATCTTGACTTCATCCAGCTTGAAAGGCCGGATGATTGCCTCTACCTTTTTCAAGTTTTTCTCCCCTCCTCTGACGCGCTAGGTCTGACCACTTTAGACTTGACCCCCTTCTTACACCGGACCGCAGTGGACATGTGTACCAGAGGTTACTGCATTTGCCCGCCGCTCGTGTAGCTGAAGTCAGTAAAGAAGTCTAGTTTAGGTTGGCTAGAATAGTCCATATGACCCCGTACGCGGTTATTTCGGCTCGGTAGCGCAACGAACGGTCCGCAGCCTTTACGGGGATATATTGTCAAAGATTGTGAACTAGGGGGCGTCGCCCTCGCCGTTACTCGCGAGCATCGGGAGAGAGTCATGCTGGAGCTATATCGTCAACAGGTCGCGGAGCGGGCAGCACTGGGTGTGCCGCCACTGCCTCTAGATTCCCAGCAGACCGCTGCGCTGTGCGAGCTGCTCAAGCACCCACCCAGGGGTGAGGAGGCTACGCTGCTGGAGCTGCTGCAAGATCGCGTACCGCCGGGCGTTGACCCAGCTGCCTACGTGAAAGCGTCTTTCTTGGCGGCGGTGGCAAAGGGTGAGGGGGTTTCGCCGCTGGTTTCGCCGCTGCAGGCGGTCGCGATCCTCGGCACCATGGTTGGCGGTTACAACGTCAAGATTTTGATCGAACTACTGAGCGATCGCCGCGCCGATTTGGCCCAAGCTGCAGCGACCGCGCTGAGTCGCACGCTGCTGGTGTTCGATGCTTTTCATGAGGTGGTTGATCTGGCCCCGACCAACGCTTACGCCCGACAGGTGGCTGACGCCTGGGCCTCGGCCGTGTGGTTCACCAATCGTGAGTCGTTGCCCGAGCAGCTGACTGTGACGGTGTTCAAGGTGCCCGGCGAGACCAACACCGACGATCTGTCGCCCGCCACCCACGCCAGCAGCCGACCGGATATTCCCCTGCACGCTCAGGTGATGCTGGAGTCCCGCTTGCCGGGCGCGTTGCAGACGATTGCGCAGTTGAAAGCCAAGGGTCACCCGGTGGCATTTGTCGGCGATGTGGTGGGGACCGGCTCCTCGCGCAAGTCGGCGATCAACTCGGTGCTCTGGCACATTGGTCACGACATCCCCCATATTCCCAATAAGCGCTCGGGCGGGGTGATCCTGGGCGGGGCAATCGCGCCGATTTTCTTTAACACTGCTGAGGATTCGGGCGCTCTGCCGATCCAGTGTGATGTCAGCCGCTTGGCGACCGGTATGGTGATCACAATCTATCCCTACGCGGGTCGGATCACGAGCGAGACGGGCGAAGTCCTGGCGACTTTTGCGCTCAAGCCCAGCACCCTGGCAGACGAGGTCCGGGCGGGAGGCCGGGTGCCCCTGATGATCGGGCGCGGACTGACTGATCGCACGCGGGCGGCGTTGGGCTTGCCGGTGAGCGAGGTGTTCACGCGCCCCCTGACTCCGACGGATACGGGCAAAGGCTTCACGCTTGCCCAGAAGATCGTCGGCAAAGCCTGTGGGGTCGCTGGGGTCAGGCCGGGTACGGCCTGCGAGCCCCACATGACCACGGTTGGCTCTCAAGACACCACGGGTCCGATGACGCGGGACGAGCTGAAGGAACTGGCCTGCCTGGGTTTCTCGGCGGATCTAGTTCTGCAAAGCTTCTGCCACACGGCGGCCTATCCCAAGCCGGTGGATGTGAAGGTACACAAGGAGCTGCCGGACTTCTTTGCTGAGCGCGGCGGGGTGGCGCTGCGGCCCGGCGACGGGATCATTCACTCTTGGCTCAACCGCATGCTGCTGCCGGATACGGTGGGCACCGGTGGCGACTCGCACACCCGCTTTCCGTTGGGGATTTCCTTCCCGGCGGGCTCGGGGCTGGTGGCGTTTGCGGCGGCCTTGGGGGCGATGCCGTTGGACATGCCGGAGTCGGTGCTGGTGCGCTTCAAGGGCCAGCTGCAGCCGGGGGTGACCTTGCGCGATCTGGTGAACGCCATTCCCTATGTGGCGATCCAGCAAGGCCTGCTGAGCGTGGGCCAGGAGAACAAACAGAATATTTTTGCCGGACGGATCATGGAGATCGAGGGCTTGCCGGAGCTCAAGGTAGAGCAGGCGTTTGAACTCACCGACGCCACGGCAGAGCGCTCCTGCTCGGGTTGCACGATCAAGCTGGGAGTCGAGACGGTTGCCGAGTACCTGCGCTCCAACATTGCGCTGATGCGCAACCTGATCGCGCGCGGTTACCACGATGCCCAGACACTGCTGCGCCGCATCGCCAAAATGGAGGCGTGGTTGGCCAAGCCGGTGCTGCTGGAAGCTGACCCGGATGCGGCGTACGCCGAGATCCTCGAAATCGACCTCGACCAGATCAGCGAGCCGATTGTGGCGGCTCCCAACGACCCGGACAATGTCAAGCTGCTGTCTGAGGTGGCAGGCGACCGGGTGGATGAGGTGTTCATCGGCTCCTGTATGACCAACATCGGGCACTATCGGGCGACGGCCAAGGTGCTTGAAGGCGAGCCGCCCGCCAAAGTGCGGCTGTGGATCTGCCCGCCCACGCGCATGGACGAGTATCAGCTCAAGCAAGAGGGCGTCTACAACATCTTCGGTGTGGCGGGGGCGCGCACTGAGATCCCCGGCTGTTCGCTGTGCATGGGCAACCAGGCACGGGTGGGCGACAACACCACGGTGTTCTCAACCTCGACGCGCAACTTCAACAACCGCATGGGCAAGGGGGCGCAAGTTTACCTGGGCTCCGCCGAACTGGCAGCGGCCTGTGCGCTGCTGGGACGCATTCCCACCGTGCCAGAGTATCAGGCAATCGTCGCTCAGAAAATTCAGCCGCTCTCGGCGGATATCTACCGCTATCTCAACTTCGACCAGATTGAGGACTTCGAGGACGAGGGTCGCGTGATCCCCCTAGACCAGATGCCCCGGATCGAAGACATTCTGGGCATGCCAGCGGCGGCGAGCCACTAGAGTGGCCCGGTGAGCTGGACCCCTAGAGTTCTGGGCTCGGCGGATCGAGTTCTGAACTCGGACAGTGCAGCCAACGACTCGGCTTGGGCAGCAAACCGCGCGGAGACTGCCGCCCTGAGCCCGAAGCGCCGAGCAAAAAGCCCGGCGGACCGAGTTCTGAGCTGGAGCGCTGGCGCAAAAGGCTCGGCGAGTCGAGTTCTGAGCTGGAGCACTGGCGCAAAAAGCCTGGCGGGCCGAGTTCTGAGCTGAGCATCGCCTGCCTTTAGGTCTGCGCAGGACGGGCAGATGGCGCGCTCAGTAGCGCTCTAGCAGTAGCTTGACCTCCTGGTCTAGCTCCAACTCTTTCATCGCCTCCCACTCGGCCATGCGCACGGCCAGATAAGCCTGAGCCAGCTCGGGTCCCAGAACATCGAACAGCAAAGAATCGCAGCTAAAGTGCTCAATCGCCTCGCCCAAGCTGACCGGTAAAGGGTCAATCCCCCGCGCCTGGCGCTCCGCCTCCGGTAGGGTGCCAGGGTCGACCGCCAGCGGCTCACCCGGCTCCAGACCGCGACGCACACCATCCAGCCCCGCCGCAATCACCGCCCCCAGCGCCAGGTAGGGATTGGCCGAGGCATCGACCGTCTTGAGTTCAAAATTGGTCGGGGGGCCTGCCGGGTTGCTGGGCACGCGCACGGCAGCTTCGCGATTGTCTAGCCCCCAAGCTCGGAAAGCGCCGCTCCAGGCCTGCGGGCGAATGCGGCGGTAGGAGTTAGCGCTGGGTGTGGTCAGCGCCATCAGAGCGCTCAAGTGCGCCAGAATCCCGGCGATAAAGGCACGGGCGACCCCTGAGAGGCCGCCCAGCCCACCCAACTCCGGCACTAAGTTCTGACCATCGCGCCAGAGGCTCAGATGCAGGTGGCAGCCACTCCCCGCCTGATCGGCAAAGATTTTGGGCAGGAACGAAGCGCGCAGGCCGTGGCGGAGCGCCACGCCACGCACGGTTTCGCGGAAGACAATCTGCTGGTCCGCTGCCTGCTGGGCCTGTGTGTAGTGGATCGAGATTTCATGTTGTCCGGGACCTGACTCCGGGTAGTACTGCTCCACGGCCAGCCCCTGAGCCAGCAGTGCTACCGCGATCTCATCGATCACCGCCTGGTTTTGGTCCATGGCCAGGGTGGCGGCAAACACCGTGTGATCGGCGGGGACCACGCCATCGGCGCTGGGCCGCAGCAGATAAAACTCGTTCTCGAAAGCGGCCATCACCGCCAGCCCCTCACTCGCTGCCTCAGCCACCATCCGCCGCAGAAAATTGCGAGGGCACAGCGGCCAGGGCAGACCGTCCTTGACCATGTCTCCCAGCACGCGGGCGTGGCCGGGGGCATAGGGCAGCGGCATCAGGCTCGACCAATCGGGCAGCAAGCGGATCTCACCGACCGGGCCGAGACCACTGCCCGGCACCACGGCATCGTAGAGCGCGGGTAGCGCCTGCTGGGCCGCCGAGATGCCCACCCCGTGCTCCAGATGGTGGGGTAATGCCCCGATGTGAATGGCCTTAGCGCGGATGATGTTAGCGTTATCGCACCAGAGCACCCGGACGAACCGGATGCCCGCGGCCTCTAGTGATTGCAGCAATTCACTCCCCATGTGGCCTCCGGTGCGGTATCAGCGCAGACTGGTTGGGCTGATCGTACACACACACGGACAGCGCAACGCGACCTAGTGGCCTCCTCCTCGTCTCGCCCCCAACGCTTCAACGGCTATGAGCAACCCCAGTTCTCGCCTGCGTCAGGTCACCCTGCAATTCCAGGCGGCCTTCAAAGACGGTCGCGAAAACCTCTCAGCCGTAGAGCTGACGCCAGAGGGCCATTTGTGGCTCGGCAGCGATGAAACCGCCAGCCTGGAGCGCCTGTCTCCAGTGGACGCCCAGCAGTTCGCGCAGCATCAATGCTTTGCGATCGCCGACTTTATCGATTTACCGGGCAAGGGCGATGCTGAAATCGACATCGAAGGCTTAGCTTACGCCGACCACTACCTCTGGCTAGTGGGCTCCCATAGCTATAAACGCAAACAGCCCAAAGCCCAGAAACCCGAGGCGGAAAACCTGCGGAGGCTGGCAACGGTAGAGGCGGACGCCAATCGCTACCTGCTGGCCCGCATTCCGGTGTTCGACGGCAAGCCCTGCCGTCGCTGTCCCCATCCCGAGCGCCCTGAGGAGCTGCTCACTGCTGCGCGGCTCGATGGCGACCAAACCGGCAATCTGCTGACCCAGGCGCTGGCCGACGATCCCCATCTCGGCCCCTTCCTCAAGGCTGAGATCCCTGGCAAAGATAATGGCTTTGATATCGAAGGGCTGGCCGTCCATGCGGAGAAGCTGTTTTTGGGGCTGCGGGGGCCGGTTCTGCGCGGCTGGGCGATCCTGCTGGAACTCGCGGTGAAAGCTAAGACCACTCAACCCCACCGGCTGAAGCTCAAGAAGCTTGGGGATGACCAACCGCGCTATCGCAAACATTTTTTGGACCTGGGGGGGCTGGGAATCCGGGATCTGTGCCTGGACGGTCCCGACCTGCTGATCCTGGCCGGACCCACGATGGCGCTGGATGGCCCGGTTCAACTCTTCCGCCTCCAGCAAGCGCTGCAGCTTCAGGGCGATAGCTTGTCCCAGCCGGAGCGGCTATTGGATCTGCCCCATGGCGTTGCGGCGGACCGCGCTGAGGGCATCACGCACTTTGCCGCCATGACGCAAACCCCCTCTGTCCTGGTTGTGTATGACTCACCTGCCCCAACTACCCGCCTGACCGGGGACCATACGGTGCTCGCAGACGTCTTTGAACTGGGGTAGAGCCTGCGAGACAGGTGTGCCGCAGAGCAGCGGTCGAACTCGGCGCAATTTTCTTGATAGAACTTGATAGAATTAGTGGCCTAGTCACGGTTCAGCAAACTGAGTTCAAACAGGCTCGATGAGACTCACAACTGGTAGAGCATTGCCTGCGGCCAGGCGAATCCCAAGCGTGCAGACCGAGGCTCCCAGCGCCGGTCGGAGCGACAGTTGGCTGGGGTTTTGGGCAGGGGTCGCTGTGGCGCTCTCAATTTTGGCCTTGATCCTGAACGGGGTCATGGCCTATCAAGCGTTCCAACTGCAACAGACGCTCTCGATTCTGAAGAGTTCGGTGAACCGTTCCGCACCGGCCTGGGTTGAGTCAGGCGAACCCGATGTCGCCCGCCCCACACCTGCTCACACTGCTCAGTGATTTCGGCCTTCAAGATCCCTATGTCGGCGTGCTCAAAGGGGTGATCGCCACAGTAGCCCCAGCCGTTACCGTCATTGACCTGAGCCACGAACTGCCTCCTCACAATCTCCTGGCCGCCCACTTCTGTTTGCGGAGTGCCATCCCTTATTTCCCACCAGGAACAGTGCATGTTGCTGTGGTTGACCCTGGGGTCGGCAGCGGCCGCCGTGCTATTGCGCTTCAAATTGAGTCAGGTGTTCTAGTCGGCCCAGATAACGGTATTTTCAGCGCCTTTCTAGAACAAGTGAGCGCCGCTGTGGCGCTTGATCGGCCCGAGTTCTGGCGAACTGGCAGTCTCAGCGCGACCTTCCACGGACGCGATCTGTTTGCTCCGGTGGGCGCTCATCTCGCTGCGGGCGTCCCCCTGGCCGAGTTAGGGACGGCAATTGACCCCGCAAGCCTGATGCGTCTGGAGTTGCCGCCGTCCTGTGTCCAACACATCGATCGCTTTGGCAACCTGATCACCACGCTGGCGAGCCACGAAGTAGCCGGACACCCCTGGTTTGTGTGCGCGGGCGGGAAGGTTATCCCCGGTGGCACCACCTACAGCAGCGTTCCTGAGGGACATCTCTTGGCGCTGGTAGGCAGCCATGGCTTTGTGGAAATCGCCTGCAACGGCAGTAGCGCCCAGCAGCAATTGGGCTTAAGCTGGGGCGATCCGATCACTCTAAAGCTTTCACAAACCTAAGCTAGAGCGGGTGCGAACCCCACTCCAGCCCAGCTACAGAAATGACTCAGAGGCGGTTTGAAACAGCTACCATTTTTTATAAGACAAAAACTTACCAGACATGAGGATTTTGACGCGATCACCTTTGGGGTCCTCTTCCTTATCGATGTCCAAGGTGAAGTCAATCGCGCTCATAATTCCGTCGCCAAATTTTTCGTGGATTACTTCTTTGATCGGTAATCCGTAGACCTGAATGATCTCGTAAAACCGATAGATCAGCGGGTCGGTTGGCACGACAGGACCCAGACCCTTGACCGGAAAGCTTGTCAGTTCCGCAGACATCTCAGGGCCCAGACCCAGGGCAGAGGCGAGCTTACTGGCTTCCTCTTCAGACGCGCTGGCCTGGCGATAGAAAAGCGCGGCAATCCAAACTTCATCCCGACCGACGATCTCTTCGAGGTCAGCAAAACTCAGACCCTTGGCTTTCTTGGCGCTCAGCAGCTTTTGGGTGATTTCGGGAATGGTCATTGGGAAACCTCCTGGTGAATTGACTTACCCAGTTTACCTTCGCCATTGCCTACACAGAAGCTCGAATCCGAGATTCTTCTACCGCACGAGTTTCACGTAGTAAATGCCGTTCCATTTCTACTTTCAATTCGCGGTAAGCCGGATGTTCGCTGATCTTGTCTCGATGGCGTGGGCGAGGAAAGGGAACCTCCAGGATTTGGGCAATTTTAGCCGCAGGTCCACGGGTCATCATCACGATCCGATCGGACAGCAGTAACGCTTCCTCGATGCTGTGGGTGATGAGAATAACGGTTTTGCGCTGCTGCTCCCAGATCCGCTCGATCTCGTCCTGAAGAAAGCCACGGGTGAGTGCATCGAGCGCACCAAACGGCTCATCCATCAACAGAATCTGAGGGTCGATCGCCAGGGCTCTTGCCAACCCTACTCGCTGCCGCATTCCGCCTGACAATTCATGGGGGTGCTTGCGTTCGGCCCCGCGCAAACCTACGAGGTTAATGTACTTCTGGACCGTGTTCTTCTGCTCGGCCAGTGGCAGCTTTGGATGAACCGTTTCTACCGCAAACCGAATATTTTCGGCCACGGTCATCCATGGCATTAAGGCATAGTTCTGAAAGACAATGCCCCGATCCGGTCCTGGGCCATGGATGGTCTGGCCATTGATCAGGACTAGTCCCTCGCTCGGCTCGGTCAGGCCGCCAATGATATTGAGCAGGGTAGATTTGCCGCAACCCGATGGGCCAATGATCGAAACAAACGTATTGGCAGTGACGTCCAGGCTGATTTCAGAAAGCGCTACAAAATCTGCAGAGGTTTTGCGCAACAAACGGTCGGCCCAGCTATTTCTGCCGGGGAAGACGCGAGAGATGTGTCGCAGCGACAGTTGGGCGGTCGAGACCGCTGCCTTCGGAAATAGAGAGCCAGATTGAGAGTAGACTGTCACGGATTACGTCCAAATGAGACCCAATACAGCAGCAGGCCGAACAGACGGTCGAGCAACAAGCCGACCAGACCGATCACAATGATCGCGCTGATAATGCTGGTGATTTGGAGATTATTCCACTCGTTCCAAACAAAGTAGCCCATACCAGTGCCACCCACCAGGATCTCAGCTGCTACAATCACCAGCCAGGCGATGCCAATGCTGATGCGCAACCCAGAGACAATGTTAGGCGCAGCGGCTGGGAGGATCACCTTCCAAATCGTCCGCCAGCGCGAAGCTCCTAGCGAGCGAGCGACATCGAGATAGGTAGAATCGACATTGCTAACGCCGAATTTGGTACTGATCAGAGTCGGCCAAATACTAGTAATCGCGATGACAAACAATGCCGTCGATTCAGAGCTTTTGAGCAGCCCCAGGCCCAAAGGTAGCCAGGCAAGCGGCGAGACTGGTTTGAGTAGCTGAATATAAGGATCAGACGCTTTGGAAGCCACCTGCGAAAGGCCGATTAAAACGCCCAGGGGCACGGCGATCAGCGAACCGAGCGTGAATCCAGTCAGCACGCGCCTCAGGCTGACTAGCAAGTGCCAGCCAATGCCCTTATCGTTGGGGCCGTAATCGTAAAAGGGATTTGAAATCCAGCCCCAGAAGGCGACTGCGGTCTGGCTGGCCGGAGGCATCAGCTGCGAAAATAGGCCGAGCCTTGCCCCCAGTTCCCAAGCCAATAGCAGGACAAGCAGCGAGAGGATAAAACAGACCAACGCCAGCTGATTGACACCAGGTCGCCAGGCTTTAACCTGCCCAGAGTTCCGCTGCCACGAGGACGCGATTTGCTCTGGCACTTGTGGAGGCGTGTGAGCCATAGGGAGGAAGACCTTGAGGAAAGGGCGTCAGTCTAAACGCTATACTTCTCGATCTGCTGTTTCAAGTAAGCTTCCGGATCTTTGGGATCAAAGGTGTCAAACTTCAACTTCTCGGTGCGCAGCGAGTCTGAGGGCGGTGTTTGGCCCAACTCTTTGGCTAGCTCCGCGGCTAGGTCAGTCATGAAGATGTTATCGGCGATCTCTGAGTAGTTGGCTTTGTCGCTGGGCAGCAGCTTCCAACGCACGAGCTGGGAGGAGATCCAGTAAGCAAAACTTTTCCAGGGATAGGGGTCAAAATCGATGCGGTCGGGAATATCCTGCGCACGGCCCAGCCCGTCGTCAAACTTGCCAGTGAGCACGGCGCGCACCACTTCTTCGGGCTGATTGAGGTACTGGCGGGGCGCAATGGCCTTGGCAATTTCCTCGCGATGGGTGGCGTCGCTGGCGTAATTGGCCCCGTCGATGATCGCCTTATTCACCGCTCGGAAGGTGTTGGGGTTGGCGTCGATCCACTGCTGGCTAGCGGCGAAAGCGCAGCAGGGGTGTCCTGGCCAGAGGTCTTTGCTCAGCATGTGAATAAAGCCAGCTCCCTCAAACACAGCGCGTTGATTGAAGGGATCAGGCATCAGCATCGCGTCGATATCGCCTACCGTGAGCCGGGCAACACTATCGGGCGGCGGCACCGGGCTGATCTGAACATCGGTATCGGGGTTTAAGCCGCCGGTCGCTAAATAGTAGCGAAGCAATAAGTTGTGCATTGAGAATGGGAAGGGCACGCCGATTTTGAAGCCCTTAAAATCAGCTGGGCCTTTGACTTTGTCTTTGTGCTTATTGGCAATCGTGATCGCCTGGCCGTTGATATTTTCAATGCTGGCTAGCTTAATTGGAAAGGCGGTCGAACCCAGCCCTAAGGTAATCGCAATCGGCATCGGCGAGAGCATGTGATAGGCATCCAGCTCACCGGCAATTGCAGAATCACGCACAGCCGCCCAGTTGGGCATCTTCACCACTTGCACTTTCAACCCCTGCTTTTGATAAAAGCCTAGGGGCTCCGCCATGATGATCGGGGTCGCACAGGTGATCGGAATAAAGCCGATGCGCAACTCGGTTTTTTCAAGTGCGCCTGTGGTGGCAGCGGGGGTTGAAGCCGACTGCTCAGTAGTGTTACTCGCAGAACAATTGCTTAAGACGATCACAGAGGCCGCAGCGGCAACTTTGAGCAGAAAATCGCGGCGGCTGAATTCGCCCGTTTTAATCGCATCGCTCAAAAATTCGCAGGAGCGGTGGCCGAAGGCCGCAGCAAACGCTTCTTCTAGACCGCCTGCCAGTCGAATCAATTCGCCGCACAGCCGTCGCTGCGTCTCAGTGCCGCCCGCCACGGCGTCTGGCAGCAACGTTTGCTGGAGCTCGGCTCGGGTCCAGCGGTCGGCCAGCGAGAGAGCTTGAGGCTTGTAGAGCCCCATCTTGATCAGATCCCCAATCAGATCGGCAGGCTCCTGGGGCATCCCTTCCAGGAAGCGCCAATGGTCTCCTGGCAAATGTGACCCTCCACAGGGGCAACCCATGGCATCGGAACGGTTCAGTTGCGCTTGCAGAGCGGAATCTCTGGCTAGAGTGACCATAGCGACTGATCGAGAGTGTAGATACGGTCAAGAACCGTAGCAAAAACAACACTTTTGCTTAGTAGCTTTTGTTACGAAATTTGCCCTCTGTGGCGGTTCACTGACACTCAGTGCAGGCCGATGGCAGGGTGGGAGCTGCGCTGGGAGGGCAGGGCTGCAGGCTCAGCGGTTGCTGAGGCGTAACATGGCTTCGGGGTAGCGGCTGCCCGCTGCGGCTCCTAGGGGGGCAACTTCGGCCAGGTGCTTCAGGTCGGCCTCGGTCAGGACCAGCTCTACTGCGGCGATGTTCTCCTCTAGGTAAGTTTGTCGCTTGGTGCCAGGGATGGGCAGGATGTGCGGGCCTTGAGCGAGCACCCAGGCCAGGGCCAGCTGGGACGGCTTGCAGCCTTTCTCAACCGCAATGGCTTCGAGCTGCTGCACCAGATCCAGGTTGTGTTGGAAGTTCTCGCCCTGGAAGCGGGGCAGGTTGCGCCGAAAGTCGTCTGCGGCAAAGTCCTCAGGGCTCTTGATTTGGCCGGTGAGAAAGCCACGGCCCAGCGGGCTAAAGGGCACAAAGCCGATTCCCAGTTCGCGACAGGTGGGCAGAATTTCGGGCTCGACCTCGCGGCTCCACAGTGAATATTCGCTCTGCAGCGCCGTGATCGGGTGGATAGCGTGGGCGCGGCGTAAGCTGGCGGCGGAGACTTCAGAGAGGCCCAGGTAGCGCACTTTGCCCGCTCGCACCAGTTCGGCCATGGCCGCCACGGTGACTTCGATTGGCACGTTGGGATCGACGCGGTGCAGGTAATACAGGTCGATCACGTCTGTGCCCAAGCGACGCAGGCTGGCTTCGCAGGCAGAGCGCACGTAGTCGGGACGGCCATCCACGTCTTGGGGCAGCCGATTCTGGCCCCAGGCTAAGCCGAATTTGGTGGCCAAAAAAACTCGGCTGCGCTGGTTGTGAATCGCTTGGCCGACCAGGGTCTCGTTGAGGCCACTGCCGTAGACATCGGCGGTATCGAGAAAGTTCACGCCCAAATCGAGCGCCCGCTGAATCGTGGCAATCGACTCTGCGTCGTCGCGGCAGCCGTAGGCCTGGGACATGCCCATGCAACCCAGGCCGAGGGCTGAAATTGCGGGGCCATGGTTGCCAAGTTGTCGGGTGTACATTGGGCTATTCCTCAGCGAGAACTGGATGACGGCACGAGCTGGGTAAGGCCCCAGGCCTCTAACAAAACGCGCTGCGCTTGCTGTTTGGCGGGGTTGAGGGGCGCGAGTCCAAAGTCAGTGACCCCAGCGATCGTACGCAGCGGGCGAGTGCCGGCGGGTTTGGCAATCAGGTCGGCGATCAGGTCGGCGACGGCTTGTGGTTCTTGCAGCTCCTGACGCTCGACTGCGTGCTCCAAACCACCCACCATCTTGGCGGCGAGGTCGGCCACGTGGCCATACTGGGCGACGCGTTCGCTGTCCTGGGGCTCATCCTGGCTGGTGAGCAGACTGGTCTGGAAGGGTCCCGGCTCAACGATGATCGAGTCAATGCCCAAACTGGCGAGTTCGTAGTAATAGGACTCGGCCAACGCCTCTAGCGCGGCTTTGCTCGCACAGTACAAGCCGAAGAAGGGAAACACCAGGCCACCGGCCAGGGAGCTAACGTGGAGCAGCAGGCCGCGACCAGCGCGACGCATATGCGGCAACACGGCTCGATTCAGGCGCACCACGCCGAAGAAGTTGACCTCCATCTGGGCGCGGACCTGTTCGAGACTGTAGCCCTCGGTGACGCCGCCGTACATCACCCCGGCGTTGTTGACCAGCACATCAATCCGTCCCGCCTGGTCGATCACCTGGGCGACTGCCCGCTCGACCGAAGCATCGTCGGTGACATCGAGGTCAATGACATGCAGCGCTAAGTTCTGCTGAGTGGCCAGGTTTTGTAACTGGTCCCGCTTGGGGGCATTGCGCCCTGCGCTGTCGCGCAGGGAGGCGAAAACTGTGTGTCCTTGTCGAGCCAGCGTTTCCGCACTCAGGCGACCGAAGCCATTGCTGCTGCCGGTGATCAAAATAACTTGGGATGGGTTCATCAGCGAGGTTCCTTCGCGAATCGCGATCCTCAGTAGAGGTGGTGGAGTGTTCACGGTAACTGGAGCGCTTGGGCGAAGCAGCGCGGCGATTAGGCGAAGCGGTGCAGCCGTCTAGCGAGGGATTGTAGGGATTAAGCGAGGGATTGCCGCGCTTGGGCCGAGGCTTGCAGGGAGCTGGCGGCGGGTTGCCGTGAACCTCACAGCGGTTGCCAGGAGGTTCACAGCCGTTGCCGGGAGGTTCACAGCCGTTGCTGGGAGGCTAGCCAGGGCAAATCAGGCTTGGTTAGCACTGCTGGCAAGCCGCGCTGACGCGCTCAGGCATTGACCGAGCGCATCGTCGCTTCGGGATAGCGCGTGCCCACCGCTGCGCCGTGCGGTGCGACCTGATCAATGCGCGCCAAGTCCTCCGGCGTCAGCGAGATCTCCAGCGCCGCGAGATTCTCGGCCAGATAGGTCTGGCGCTTAGTGCCTGGAATCGGCACAATCTCCTCGCCCTGCGCCAGCACCCAGGCCAGCGCCAACTGCGCAGGACGCACCCCTTTTTCGCTTGCCAGCTCCCCAATGCGCTGCACCAGCTCCAGATTGTGCTGGAAGTTCTCGCCCTGAAAGCGCGGCGAGTGGCGGCGGTAGTCATCTGCCGCCAGATCTTCGAAGCGCTTGATTTGCCCGGTGAGAAAGCCCCGCCCCAGTGGACTGTAGGCGACAAAGCCAATGCCCAACTCGCGACAGGTCTGCAGGATGCCGTCTTCAGGATCGCGGCTCCACAGCGAATATTCACTTTGCAGCGCCGCAATCGGATGCACGGCTTGGGCGCGGTGCAGGGTTTGCGATGAGGCTTCCGACAGGCCCAGATAGCGAACCTTGCCCGCTCGCACCAGGTCGGCCATGGCCCCCACTGTCTCCTCAATCGGCACGCTGGGATCGACGCGATGCTGATAGTAGAGGTCGATCACCTCGACGCCCAACCGGCGCAGACTGGCCTCACAGGCTTGACGCACATAATCCGGCTGGCCATTGACGCCGCGAAAGCTAGCATCGTCGCCGCGCACCACGCCAAACTTAGTGGCCAAGACCACCGAGTCGCGACGGCCCTGAATCGCCTGGCCGACCAGTTCTTCGTTGTGGCCAAGGCCATACATATCCGCCGTATCCAACAAGGTGACCCCCCCATCGAGGGCGTGCTGGATCGTCGCCAGCGATTCCTGCTCGTCGCGGCTGCCGTAGAACTCCGACATGCCCATACAGCCCAGCCCCAGCGCTGAGACGGTCAGTCCCTGTTGCCCAAGTTTCCGCGTTTTCATGGTTTAACTCCTAAAATTGACGCCTGAAATTGGTCGACCGAGGTATTCTCATTCATTCGACTTACGAACGACTGCCTCGCCTGCCTGGCCATCAATTTCAGCAAGCTCAGCGAGCCCGCGTTCATAGCGGGTCTGTGGATCGATTTTTGACATTTATGCCTCTAGTCGAAGCGCTGCGTTTTGTTTCGCTACCGTAGGCCCTTTATCCAGCCAGGGATCCGCACCCTGGTCGGCTTCCAGTTTCTTGTAGTGCTCGATTTTGAACTCGATCACCGCCAGATTTTGGTTGAGTTCCTGCAGGCGTTCGCGCACTTGCTGGTAGTGGGCCTCGAGTAAGGCCCGCCGTTCGCTGACGCTGGCGTCACCCTGGCGCAACAGCTCACTGAAGCGCAGCATCTGACGGATTGGCATGCCCGTCGTGCGTAGCCGAGTCAGGAACTCAATCCGCGCAATGTCAGCCGCCGAATAGCGACGATGACCGCTGGTCGCCCGCCCCACAGGCTGCAGCAATCCCACCCGCTCGTAGTAGCGCAGGGTATGCACACTGAGCTGAGTGAGCGTCGCAACCTGTTGGATCGTGAGATTGGTTTCCATACAAGAACCAGTCTGCAACTTCGAGTGCGCTCTAAGTCAAGCCCTGGGCCTAGCCTCGTGTCAGCAGCTCTCAGCCCGGCAAGGTCAGGCGCGGATGGTCACCAAAATCGGGTAACTGAACTGGCTGCTTCTGCAGTTGGTCCAGGATGAGCTGGATGGCGCGGTCTAGTTGCGGGTCTTCACCGCGCGCCCACTGTTGCGGCGTGATCTCCACTTCGATATCGGGATCCGTGCCGTAATTCTCAACCCCCCAGCCCACATCGGTAAACCAGAAGGAAAACTCCGGCTGGGTGACCACGCTGCCATCGACTAGCGCATGACGCGGCCAAATGCCGATTACCCCGCCCCAAGTGCGCTTGCCGATTAAGGTGCCCAGCTGCATCAGCTTGAAGCAGTGACTGAAAATATCGCCATCGGATCCTGCCTGTTCATTGGTCAGCGCCACCACCGGCCCCAGCGGCGAATCCGCCGGATAGGGCTCCGGCTGGCCCCAGCGCGAAACGTCGTATCCCAAGCGTTTACGCGCCAGCTTCTCTAGGACCAACTGCGAGACGTGGCCGCCGCCGTTGTAGCGCACATCCACGATTAGGGCGTCCTTCTGCACCTCCGCAAAATAGTAGCGGTGAAACTCTGCATATCCCTGAGGCCCCATGTCCGGAACGTGCACATAGCCCACACGACCGCCCGTTGCCGCCTCGACGATTTGATGATTCTGCTCAACCCACTGCCGATAGCGGGCTTGGGTCTCGTTGGCTAGGGTTTTGACCGTTACCGTGCGGCCTTCCGGCGAATCTGAACTCGCAAAAGTCAGGGTGACTTCGCAGGCCGACTGGTGAACCAGCAATGCCTGAGGTGCACAGGTCCGGCTGACCCGCTGCCCATTCACAGCCAGCAGCAAATCGCCCACCTGCGCATTGACGCCGATGCGATTCAAGGGAGAATCCACTTTCTCATTCCAGGAATCGCCTTGCACAATTTGCGCAATCTGGTAGGCATCTGCCTCGGCATCGTAGACAAAATCCGCTCCCAAAAAGCCCAGCCGATAGTTGGGTTCCTTGCGGTAGTCGCCGCCATACTCGTAGGCGTGGGAAGTCCCCAGCTCTCCCTGCATCTCCCAAATCAGGTCCGAAAATTCGGAGCGACTGGCGACCCGATCGAGCAAAGGCAAATAGCGCTGATAGACCCGCTCCCAGTCGACATTGGACATGTCTTCACGCCAGAAATGCTCTTTCTGCAAGCGCCAGATCTCACGAAACATCTGCTGCCATTCATAGGGTGGCACCACGGAAAGGCGCAGACGCTTAAGGTCGAGCCAACCGGTTTTGCGCCCAGGTTGCTTGTCGTTAGGTTTGTTTTTATCCTGCGGCGCAATTGCACAGACTCGCAGACGTTTTTTGGAGCGATAGAGCAAGGTCTCGTTCTCGCGAGACACGCGAAAACTGGTCACCTCGGTCGCAATGGTTTCTCGCTTCTGCTCCTCAAAGTCATAGAACTCTAGAGTCGCGCCCTCTTCCTCTTCTGAAGTGTCTTGGTCAGGATGATCCAGACTGCCTCGAATCGGGAATGACGTAAACAAAACCTTGCCTTTGAGGCCCCAGATTTGACCGTAGCGGCCTTCTGGCACAGGAAAGCCGACGATGCGCTGCTCGATGCCCTCGAAGTCAATCTCAACGGCAGACACGTTATTTTTCGCGTTCTTGAGTTCAGGATTCTCCCCAGTTTCCTCTGGTTCTGTGTTCCCTTTGGTCGCTTTCTGGTTGGCATTGGCTTTTAGCGGCTTGGGGACCGACACAAAGGGCGAAGGCGTCTGCTTCTGAAGCGAAATCAAAAACGGACGCATGCCGCGTGGAAACCCTAAATCAAAGTAAGCAGCATCGTAGACTGGATTGAATTCGCGCACTGACAGAAAGTAGATAAATTTTCCGTCTGGATCAAAGGCAGGCTGCACATCTTTGAAGCGAGGCGGTGTCAGACGGTAAGTTCTACCCTCTGGCAGATGGCAGACTTTAATTGACAGCGTTGCCTGTGTCTCTGCATGGCTGTATGCCAGCCACTGACCATCCGGCGACCAGCTCAAGCCTCGAATTCGCTGATAGGGACTGCGATCCAAAACCTGACTCTGCCGGTTGCTCAAGTCCACTAGGATCAGCTCATGGCGATGATTGGTCAGCGCGACCTTATCTTCGAGAGGCGAAACTTCCAGGTGAATTGCCCTGCCCAGATTCAGGCCCTGCAATTGCTCAACTTCTGTGCCAAAGCTAGAGTTGTGAACCTCTATTGTCTCGATGCCGTTGCGATCCGAAATGGTTACAAAGCGCTTCTTATCGCTGAGCCAGCGGGTCAAACGATAGCGCACACCGTCTGGTTGCACCAGTTGAACCACCGCTCCTTCCCAATTGCCAAAATAAAAACTCTTGCCCCGTGCCGTGACGATTATAGAGTGATCTTCGGGATGCAAATCATAGCTCTCTAGAAAGTCGCAGGCATCGACGAACTTACGCTGGCGTTGGACTTGTGGGCTCCGAAACTCGACCTCAATTTTGCGATTGACTTCAGTGGCTGGGTCAAAACAAAATAAATCGGCTCCGGTATGGTAGACAATCTTGTGACCGTCTGTGGAGGCGTTACGAGCATAATATTCAGTGCCCTGCGTATGTTGCCTCAAGTCTTCACCCGCAGGCGTGCAAGAGTACAAATTGCCAACGCCTTCGTGATCTGAGAGGAAGAAAATTCGTTCACCGATCCACATCGGCGAGGCCAAATTGCCTGGCAGATTGATCAGTTTGCGGAATTCGCCATTGCCTTCTGGATCGATCCAGAGCACACCCGCTGTGCCACCGCGATAGCGTTTCCAGCGTGCGAGGTCGCCAGTGTTTCGGCCCAGAGCTGCTCTGCCACCAAGGCCATAAGTAATCGTATGCGCTGGCCCCACTGGTAACGCTTCTGGCATCCCCCCCTCTGCGTGAATCTGATGGAGGTTGAAGATTCGCCTGAATGGTTGCCCAGCATTGCTAGCGAATAGGATCGACCCGCCATCCGGACTCCAGCCTGCGACCTGGCATCTCGCCCCCAGAAACGTGAGGCGCTGGGCAACTCCTCCCTCAGCGGGCATGCAGTAGACTTCAGAGTTGCCCTCCTCGCGACCGATGAAACCTAGACGAGTGCCATCAGGCGATAAAAACGGGTGCGAGACTTCACCTAAGTTGGAGGTGAGCCGAACCGCCACGCCCCCTTCAGCAGGTACGCTCCAAAGATCATCTTCACAGACAAAAACTACGTGGTTGTCGTGAAGGGTTGGAAATCGATAATAACCAGACTGACGAGGCATCGTTTGCTTACAGATAGGTGGCGAGCTTAGACATTAAAACCTGAAACCCTGACTCGAAGCAGATTTCTCAGATTTCCTTAACTTGCCTTGGCCCAGCAGGCCACAATAGTAGAGTGGTAGGATCATCGGCGGCCCATCTGTGTGGGGCGCTCATTGTAACTTTCTGACGTCGCAGTGCTCCTATGCCTCAGGCAACTCCCGCATTCTCAGCTAGCCTCAATCCCTCCCAGCGCCGGGCGGTTGAGCATTATCAAGGTCCTCTGCTGGTCGTGGCTGGAGCTGGGTCGGGCAAGACACGGGCGCTGACCTATCGGATTTTCAGCCTGATCGATAAACATCGAGTTGACCCCGAGAATATCCTGGCTGTGACCTTTACTAATAAGGCGGCGCGGGAAATGAAGGAGCGCATCGAGCGCCTGTTTGCCGAAGATCGGGCGCAGAGCCAGTTTGGCAAGCCCTTGTCCGACCTCTTGCCGTCGGAGCAGACGCGTATTCGCTCTCAGATTTACAAGCGTCTGATCAAGCCTCTGTGGGTGGGCACGTTCCACAGCCTGTGCGCCCGTATTTTGCGCTTAGAAATTGACAAATTTGCCGATAGCAAGGGGCGCAAATGGGAACGCAGCTTCTCGATTTTCGACGAATCAGATGTGCAGAGCCTGGTCAAAGACATTGTGCTCACTCAGCTCAATCTAGACGAACGCAAATTTAATCCTCGCTCAGTGCGTTATGCGATTAGCAATGCCAAAAACCAGGGCTGGACTCCACAAGATCTCGAAGTGCACGAGCCCGGCTACCGCAGCCGCGTCATTGCCGAGGTCTATGAAAAATACCAGGATGCGCTGTCGGCCAATAACGCCCTCGACTTTGATGATTTGATCGGCATCCCGGTTCAACTATTTCAGCAGAATGAACAGGTCTTGGATTGGTGGCACCGCCGCTTCCGGCATATTTTGGTCGATGAATATCAAGACACCAACCGCACCCAGTACGACCTGATTCGTCTGCTAGCAACCAACAATGCTGAGCCCCACGACGTCGACTGGCAGCACCGCTCGGTGTTTGTTGTGGGCGACGATTTTCAGTCGATCTATCGCTTTCGGGGCGCAGATTTCACGATCATCCTGGAGTTTCAGGATTCGTTCGGCGATGGTTTGGGTGATGCGCAAACCAACACGATGGTCAAGCTAGAAGAGAATTACCGCTCGACCGCCAATATTCTCAGCGCGGCCAATGCGCTGATTGAAAACAACACGGAAAAAATCGACAAAATCCTGCGCGCCACGCGAGAGGACGGCGAGCTTCTATTCTGCTACCGTGCTGACCATGAGCAGGACGAAGCTCAGTTTGTGGTGGACGAAATTCGCAAGCTGGAGCGCCAAGACCCCGATTGGAATTGGGGCAGCTTCGCGATCTTGTTTCGCACCAATGCCCAGTCTCGTCCGTTTGAAGAGGTCCTATTGCGCTGGGGCGTTCCTTACACCGTGGTCGGCGGCCTGCGTTTCTACGACCGCAAAGAGATCAAAGACATACTGGCCTATCTGCGCGCAATTGTGAACCCAGCAGATACCGTGAGCCTGCTACGCGTGATCAATACGCCTCGACGGGGCATTGGTAAAACCACAATTGACCGGCTCAAGGTTGCTGCCGAAGAGCTGAATGTGCCGCTGTGGGAAATTCTATCGGACGAGACCTCAGTGCAGGCGCTGGCGGGGCGCTCTGCCAAGCCGGTCATTGGCTTTGCACGGCTGATCAGCCGCTGGCAAGAACAACTGGACACCAGCAGTCCCAGCGGCCTAGTGCAGGGCATTTTGGATGAAACCGGCTACGTGCGAGAGCTCCACACTGAAGGTACCGACGAAGCCCTAGAGCGCATTCAAAACCTCAGCGAACTTTACAACGCCGTTCAGCAATTTGAGGAGGAAAACCAGGGCGAAGCGACCCTGCGCGATTTTCTCGCCAACGCCTCGCTAGCCTCGGATTTCGATGAGACCAAAGAAGGCTCTGAGCAAGTCACACTGATGACTTTGCACGCGGCCAAAGGCTTGGAGTTTCCCGTGGTGTTCTTGGTGGGTCTGGAGCAGGGCTTATTCCCCCACACGCGCTCCCTGGATGACCCCGCCGCACTGGAAGAAGAACGCCGCCTCTGCTACGTGGGTATCACTCGCGCCCGCGAACGCCTCTACCTCAGCCACGCCCGCGAGCGTCGTCTCTATGGGGCGCGTGAACCTGCCTCGCCATCTCTGTTCTTGGCTGAGCTGCCCGCAGATTTAATGAGCGGCCCCTCCATGCTGCCTCAGCGCTTTTCAAATGCAGCCAAAGGAGGGCTCCAGGGCAGAATCAAAGCTAAACCTGGCCCCCTAGCAGGCAGTATTGGCGATTGGTCGGTGGGCGACAAGCTCTTGCATCAAGCCTTTGGTCCGGGTGAAGTGACCCGCATTTTCGGGGCGGGCGATAAGATCTGCCTGGCCGTGAAGTTCCCCGGCCTCGGCCAAAAAATCATCGACCCCAGGATTACTGCATTGCAGCGAGTGGAAGCAGGCGCGTGAGTTGCAGGGGCATCGTGTGAGCTATGGCCAACCCTATTGAGACTCCGACTGCCACGCTCCTGATTTTCTGCCCCGATCAGCGGGGGCTGGTTGCCAAGATCGCAGACTTCATTTACTCGCACAACGGCAACGTCGTTCACTCTGACCAGCACACCGATTTCTCGGCAGGGCTGTTTCTGATGCGCTTGGAGTGGCAACTGGCAGGCTTTGACCTGGCGCGAGACCAGATTGCCAATGCCTTTGCGCCGCTGGCCGAGGCCATTCAAGCCCACTGGCAGCTGCATTTTTCCGACACCGTGCGCCGAATCGCAATTTGGGTCACGCGGCAGGACCACTGTCTCTACGATCTGATCTTGCGCCAGCGTTCGGGCGAATTCCCGGCGGAGATTCCGCTAATCCTCAGCAATCACCCGGACCTAGCGCCCGTCGCGCACAACTTCGGCATCAACTACCACACGGTGCCGATCACGGCCGAGACCAAGCGGCAACAGGAGCCTGTTCAACTATCGCTGCTGAAGCAGTACGACATTGACCTGGTGGTCTTGGCAAAATACATGCAGGTGATCAGCCCCGAGTTTATCGAGCAATCTCCGCATATCATCAACATTCACCACTCTTTTTTGCCTGCTTTTGCCGGGGCCAACCCTTACCATCGAGCCTACGAGCGCGGCGTCAAAATCATCGGCGCAACCGGCCACTACGTCACCGCTGAACTCGATGCAGGCCCGATCATCGAGCAAGATGTGGTGCGCGTTAGCCATCGCGACTCGGTGCGCGATCTGATTCGCAAAGGCAAGGATCTAGAGCGCATTGTGCTGGCCCGTGCTGTGCGGTTGCACCTGCAAAATCGGGTGTTGGTCTATGGCAATCGGACCGTGGTCTTCGATTAGGTTCGCCCACCGGCTTCTCAACTCCATCCTTCGAGCTTGAGGCTGGGCTGGCCAGGCTTTGTGCTCCAAGGGTCGAGTTCTGGGCTGGGCGGGCCGAGCTTTTTGCTCGATCTTTGGAGCTTTGAACTGGGCGGGCCGAGCTTTTTGCTCGACCTTTGGAGCTTGAGGCTTGGCAGGTCCAGCTTTTAGCGGCAAAGTCCGAGTGGCGAGCCGCGAGCCATGAGTTCCAGAGTTGACCGGAGTCTGGGAGAGGCACTTCGTCTAGAGTTCGGCTGGAATGCCGGGCTGAACCAGCGCCAAGCCTGGCACAGGTTTGGGCACCACTGGCGCTGCTATCGTCTGCGCATGCAGATAAGGGCTGCGCTGCACCGATGTATTCACCAGCGTAAACAGCGGATTGGACAAAATCCCCGCCAGCGACGTGGCAATCACCGACAGGATCAGACCCACCTGCAGCGGCCGCATCCCCGGCAGAGTCCATTCGATCGCAGGATAGTTCTTCACCGACTCCGACATCTCCTGCGGCTCTTTGACCACCATCATCTTGACCACCCGGATGTAGTAGTAGATGGAGATCACACTCGTCAGCAGGCCCAGCAACACCAGCCCATAGGCCCCTGCCTGCCAGCCCGCCCAGAACAAGTACAGCTTGCCAAAGAAGCCCGCCAGCGGCGGAATCCCCCCCAGCGACAGCAGACAGATGCTCAGGCCCAAAGTCAACAGCGGGTCCTTCTGGTAGAGGCCTGCATACTCGCTGATCTGGTCGGTGCCCGTGCGCAGCGAGAACAGAATCAAGCAAGTAAACGCCCCCAGGTTCATGAACAGATAGACCAGCAGGTAGAAGATCATGCTGGCGTAGCCCGCCTCCGTGCCCAGCACCAGCCCGATCATCACAAAGCCCGCCTGACCAATCGAGGAATAGGCCAGCATCCGCTTCAGACTGGTCTGGGCCAGCGCCACCACGTTGCCCAGCACCATGCTCAGAATCGCCAGCACTGTGAACACCGACTGCCACTGCGAGGTCAGCGCCGGGAAGCCCATCGTGAAGAAGCGAATTGCCAGCGCAAAGCCCGCCGCCTTCGAGCCCACCGACAAGAAAGCCACTACCGGCGTCGGCGAGCCCTCATACACATCCGGCGTCCACTGGTGGAACGGCACCGCCGACAGCTTGAAGCAGACGCCCGCAATCACAAACACCAGCGCGATCAGCAGGCCCAGCGCTGCACCGCTGCCCGTCGACACGATCGTCGCCGTATTCAGGGCGATCTCGCCTAGCCGCGTCTGGCCGCCCGAGAGGCCGTACAGCAGCGACATCCCGTACAAAAACACTGCCGAACTCGACGCGCCGATCAGCAGGTACTTCAGCGCCGCCTCATTCGAGCGGGGGTCGCGCTTCATGTAGCCGGTGAGCAAGTACGAAGAGATACTCAGCGTCTCCAGGGCCACAAAGACCAGCACCAGCTCCTCCGCGCCCGAGAGCAACATGCCGCCCAAGGTCGCGGTGAGCAAAATAGCCAGGAACTCCGCCAGCGAAGTGCCCGACTGCTCGACATAGCGGATTGACATCAGCACCGTGACCGCTGCCGACAGCGCCACAATGCCCCGGAAGACAATGCTCAGCGGGTCAGCCGAGAAGCTGCCGAAGAACCCAGACGGGTCCGTCAAATTCCACTGGTAGTAGAGGGCCACCACCGCCGCCAACAGGCCGACCAGCGAGGCATAGGGCGTCCAGCGGTTAGAGGCACGACCGCCGATCAGGTCGCCCAGCAACACCAGCAGCAGAGTCAGCGTCACGATCCCTTCGGGTAGGATCACCCCGGCATTGAGCTGGGCTACAAGATTTGCGAAATCCATAGGGGGGTCAGGGATGGGTCAGACACAAAGCGAGCCAGGCAGAATCCTTGCGCTCTGAGTCGAATTTTACTCCGCATTTCTGCGGTCTCGGTGGGGAGCAGCCTCCGGTGAACGCCAAACTTGTGTGGATGGATCGGGTGATTCGCTATAAGAGGAAGGGAGGTGCAGCCGAGCGCCTCAGAGCCGGCGGACTCAGTTGACTGCGAGCGACCCAATGTGTTAGCCCTGCTGAAACTAGGCCCATCGCCTCTCAAGCCTGGACTCGAAGCTCTCTCGCCAGATCAAGCCGTCCATGTCAACCCTGGTTATCGTCGAATCGCCTACCAAGGCCCGGACCATCCGCAACTTCCTACCTGCTGGCTACCGGGTTGAGGCGTCGATGGGTCACGTCCGCGACCTGCCGGGCGATGCTAGTGAGATCCCAGCCAGCGTCAAAGGCGAAGAGTGGGCGCGCCTGGGCGTGAATGTCGCCCACGCCTTCGAGCCGCTCTACGTCGTCCCCAAAGAAAAGAGAAAGATCGTCAAAGAGCTCAAAGACGCGCTCAAGGCCGCCGACGAGCTGATTCTGGCAACGGACGAAGACCGCGAAGGCGAGAGCATCTCCTGGCACTTGCTGCAATTGCTCAACCCCAAGGTCCCTGCCAAGCGCATGGTGTTCCACGAGATCACCGAAGACGCGATCCGGCGGGCGCTGACCAACTGCCGTCCGGTGGACGACAAACTGGTGCGCGCCCAAGAAACCCGCCGCATTCTCGACCGGCTGGTGGGCTACACCCTCTCGCCGCTGTTGTGGAAGAAGATCGCCTGGGGCCTCTCGGCTGGGCGGGTGCAGTCGGTGGCGGTGCGCCTGTTGGTGCTGCGCGAGCGCGAGCGCCGCGCCTTCCGGCAGGGCTCTTACTGGGACCTCAAGGCTCGCTTGCAGCACAGCCAAAGCCGCTTCGAAGCTCAACTGACTAGCCTGGGTGGCGTCAAGCTAGCCACGGGCCGCGACTTCGATGAGGCTACCGGTCGGGTGATCGCAGGCCGTCAGGTGGTGCTGCTGGACGAGGCGCAGGCCCAAGCGCTGCGCGAACGCTTGCAGGATAAGCCCTGGACAGTCGCCACCAAGGAAGAGCGGCCCAACACCCGCAAGCCCTCGCCGCCGTTTACCACCTCTACCCTGCAGCAGGAGTCCAACCGCAAGCTGCGCCTGAGCGCCCGCGACACCATGCGCGTGGCTCAGAACCTCTACGAGCAGGGCTTCATCACCTACATGCGGACCGACTCCGTGCACCTGTCGGACCAGGCCATCACCGCCGCCCGCAGTTGCGTGGAGCAGATGTACGGCAGCAACTACCTCAGCCCCAGCCCTCGGCAGTACACCACCAAGAGCAAGGGAGCGCAAGAAGCGCACGAGGCGATCCGCCCGTCTGGTGGCAGCTTTCGCACGCCGCAGCAGACCGGCCTCTCGGGCCGCGAGTTTGAGCTTTACGACTTGATCTGGAAGCGCACGGTGGCCTGCCAGATGGCCGACGCCCGTCAGACCAGCATCACGGTGAACATTGAGGTCGAGGATGCAGTGTTCCGCGCCTCGGGCAAGCGTATCGATTTCCCTGGCTTCTTCCGCGCCTATGTTGAGGGCTCCGACGATCCCGACGCGGCGCTCGAAGGTCAAGAGGTGATCCTGCCTGATCTCAAGGTGGGTGACCAGCCAAGCTGCGCCGAGCTGGAGGCAATTGGCCACGAGACCCAGCCGCCCGCTCGCTACACCGAAGCCTCCCTGGTCAAGACCCTAGAAAGCGAAGGCATCGGGCGGCCCAGCACCTACGCCAGCATCATCGGCACGATCATTGACCGGGGCTACGCCCAGATGCAGGCACAGGCGCTGGTGCCGACCTTCACCGCCTTTGCGGTCACCGGCCTGCTGGAGCAGCACTTCCCCAGCCTGGTGGACCTCCACTTCACCGCCCGCATGGAGCAGACTCTGGATGAGATCGCCACTGGCGAGGCCGCCTGGCTGCCTTACCTGGAAGAGTTCTATCTGGGTCCGCAAGGGCTGGAAACCCAGGTCAAGGAGCGCGATAGCCAGATCGACCCCACCGAGGCGCGCACGGTGAGCCTGGAGGGCCTAGAGGGCCGCGTGCGCATCGGACGCTTCGGCCCCTACATTGAGGTCGAGAAGCCCGAGGGGGTGGTCACGGCCTCACTGCCCAAAGATGCCGCTCCGGCCGATCTGGCCCGCGAACAGGTCGAGGTTCTGTTGCGCCAGAAGCAGGAAGGGCCGGACCAGGTTGGCCGTCATCCGGAGACCGGCGAGCCGATTTATCTGCTGACTGGCCAGTACGGTCCCTACGTGCAGCTGGGCGATGCCAACGAGGAAAAAGACAAAGACAAAGACAAAAAGGCCAAGAAGCCCAAGCGCGCCTCGCTGCCCAAAGGTGTGACGCCTGAGCAGGTCAGTTTGGAGATGGCGGTCGGGCTGCTGAGTCTGCCGCGTAGCTTGGGCGACCACCCAGAAAAAGGCGGCAAAATCCAGGCGGGTCTTGGCCCCTACGGCCCTTACATCGTGCATAACTTAGGCAAAGAGGGCAAAGAGTATCGCTCGCTCAAGGCGGGCGATGATGTGCTTAGCGTCAGCTTTGAACGAGCCCTGGAGCTGCTGGCTCAGCCCAAGAGCGGTCGCAGTCGCAGCGCTGGTGCCAAGCCCCTGCGCGAGATCGGCCTGCATCCCGCTGACCAGGAGCCGGTGAACCTCTACGACGGTCCTTACGGCCCCTACATCAAGCACGCCAAGACCAACGCCTCGCTGCCCAAGGAT
>JANNOU010000079.1:0-32184 GCA_031399305.1 Leptolyngbya sp. SOY_34_metabat_272 | reverse complement strand
TAGGCTGAATTGACCGAGCTTCGGGCAGCAAAGTCCGAGCAGCGAGCCATCAGCCGCGAGTTCCCAGCTCAACGGACGCAGTTCCAAGGTCAAGTCGCTGACCCGAGCGCTCCTCTGTTCAACCAGACCCCCCTTGCGCAGGGGGTCTGGGGGAGGCGCTTCGTCCCCCGGTGGGGGGTTTGGGGGGCAAACGCCCCCCATTCCGGGTTCTCTCTACCCGCCACAACTTTTCCCCTCACCCCAGCGCCATCCAGTTCCAAGCCTCACTGCCGAGACTGCAAAGCCCAGCAGATCGCCAAACCAGCTCTAGCGTCTCCACCCCCCGAAGCCAGCCCCTCCCAGCCCGTTGGCTACCCAAGCACGATTGTGGTTTTGCAGAGCACTGTACAGAGCACCCCACAGCATATAGTGAGAGATGTTCCCAGAGCAGTATCAAGTCGGTTGTATGCATCTGAGTGACATCACGCATCCGAACCAGTTGCACGGTCTGTCCACCCAACAACTCAAACAGATCGCCCGCCAGATTCGCGAAAAGCATCTTCAGACCGTTGCCACCTGCGGCGGACACCTCGGCCCAGGACTAGGCGTAGTAGAGCTGACACTCGGGCTCTACCAGACCCTAGACCTCGACCGAGACAAAGTAGTTTGGGACGTCGGCCACCAAGCCTACCCCCACAAAATGCTCACCGGACGCTACAGCCAATTCCACACCCTGCGCCAGAAAGATGGCATCGCAGGCTACCTCAAACGCTGCGAGAGCCGATTCGACCACTTCGGCGCAGGCCACGCCTCCACCAGCATCTCAGCAGCCCTGGGCATGGCAATGGCCCGTGACCTCAAAGGCGAAACCTTCAAAGTCGCCGCAGTCATCGGCGACGGCGCACTTACCGGCGGCATGGCCCTAGAAGCAGTCAACCACGCCGGTCACCTGCCCAAAACCAACCTACTGGTAGTACTCAACGACAACGAGATGTCGATCTCGCCCAACGTTGGTGCCATTCCCCGCTACCTGAACCGCATCCGGCTGAGCCCGCCCATTCAGTTCTTCACCGACAACCTCGAAGACCAGCTCAAGAACCTGCCCGTGGTCGGCGAAAACCTAGGCCAGGACATCCGCCAGCTCAAAGAAAGCCTGAAAGTGCTCACAGTCGCCCGCAACAAAGCGGGGGCAGTATTCGAGGAGCTAGGCTTCACCTACATCGGCCCCATCGACGGCCACAACCTAGAAGACCTAATCGACACCTTCCAACTGGCCCACAGCACCAAGGGACCAGTCCTGGTCCACGTCGCGACCGTGAAGGGCAAAGGCTACGAAATCGCCGAGAACGATCAGGTCGGCTACCACGCCCAGAGCCCCTTCAACCTGGCCACTGGCAAGGCAATTCCCTCCAGCAAACCCAAGCCGCCCAAGTATCAGGATGTGTTCGCCGACGTGCTACTCAAGCTCGCAGCCAATGACCCGCGCATTGTCGGCATCACTGCCGCCATGGCCACCGGCACCAGCCTCAACAAACTCCAAGAAAAACTGCCCGATCAATATATAGATGTCGGCATCGCCGAGCAGCACGCCGTGACCCTGGCGGCGGGACTGGCCTGCGAAGGCATGCGCCCCGTGGCAGCTATCTACTCCACCTTCTTGCAGCGGGCGTTCGATCAGATCATCCACGATGTCTGCATCCAGAACCTGCCGGTGTTCTTCTGTATGGACCGCGCTGGCATCGTCGGCGATGACGGCCCCACGCATCAAGGCCTGTACGACCTGGCCTACCTGCGCTGCATCCCCAACATGACCCTGATGGCCCCCAAAGACGAGGCAGAGTTGCAGCGCATGGTGGTCACGGGCATCCAGTACACCGACGGGCCAATTGCGGTGCGCTACCCCCGAGGCAACGGCTACGGCGTCACCCTGGCTGCCGAAGGCTGGGAACCGGTGCCGATTGGCAAAGGCGAGATCCTGCGCGCTGGCCCCGGTGCCGACAGCTGCGACCTGCTAATTGTGGCGCTCGGCTCAATGGTTCACCCCTCGGTGCAGGCAGCGGAGATCCTGAGCGAGCACGGCGTCCAGGCCATGGTGATCAACGCCCGCTTCGTCAAGCCTCTGGACAGCGAGCTGATTCTGCCCCTGGCCCGCCAGATTGGTCGCGTGGTCACCGTAGAAGAGGGTTGCCTGATGGGCGGCTTCGGCTCTGCGCTGCTAGAAGCCTTGATGGACGCGGGCATCACGGTGCCAGTGACCCGCATCGGCATCCCCGACCAGCTGGTAGACCACGCCACGCCCGACCAAGCCAAAGCCCTGCTGGGCCTGACCAGCGCCCAGATCGCGGAGCGCGTCCTAGGCCAGCTCCAGAGCACCAAAGTCGTTACCCCAGCCTCCTAGCCAGTGGCACTGTCCGTTGAGGATCTGAGCTTCTGGGAGCGGCATTACCAGGCAGGAAGCCTGCGCTGGGATCTCGGGCAGGCAGCACCGCCGTTTGTGAATTGGCTGAATTCCTCCGAGGCTCCCCGACCTGGACGGGCAGTGGTGCTCGGCTGTGGGCGAGGCTACGATGCGCTGCTGTTTGCCGCCAGGGGCTTTGAGGTTGTGGGGGTTGACTTCGCGCCTTCGGCAATCGCCGCCGCGCAACAGTTGGCCCAGGCCACCGGCAGTTCGGCACAGTTTCTGCAACGGGACATTTTTGGCTTGGCCGCCGAGTGGACGGGGCAGTTCGATTACGTCGTGGAGCACACCTGTTTTTGCGCAATCGCGCCGGCAAAGCGTTCAGACTACGTGCGCTTGGTGCGCGCCCTGCTGCGCCCCCAGGGCGAGCTGATCGGCCTGTTTTTCACGCATTCGCGAGCCGGAGGGCCACCGTTTGGCGTCACTCCCGAACAACTGCGCCAATATTTTGAAGCGGAGTTTGAGATTTTGGCGTTGCATCGCGCCTCCGATTCGGTTGCGGCGCGGCAGGCAGAGGAACATCTGGGGCACTTTCGCCTGAGCGCCGAAGCCAGTTCTGGCAATGCTTCTGCGCTTGGACGTTCGCCCTTGGAGCTTGAAGCGTAGAGCAGACAGCTCGGCAATCGCAGCCAGCCGCTCGGGATTTCGAGCATCCGGTCGCCTAGGTTGAGCCCAGCTCTCGCAAGTCGGAGCTGCGAACTCCAGTTCTGGAGTTCGCAGCTCGAAGGTTGGCGCTGGTAGCTCGGACTCTAGAGCTTGCTGCATGGCCGCCGAAGCTTAGGACGGGTCAGAGCCTGCTTCCCCCCTAAACCCACGGTGCCCACGGTGCCCACGGTGCGGCGAGCCTTGCCCTAGCAAAGGCCCCAAGCTCGAAGGGGTTTGGTGATCGGGGTGGAGCCTGGGTTGCTGTCTAGGGCGTCCGCCTCGAACCAAGGTTGACTTAGGAGGAATGGGTGGGTCAGCCGCGTGCGCAACTTTTCCTGCTGGTTTTGGATGAAGGCTTCGTCGATCAGATTCAGCTCGGAGGCCAGAAAGTGGTCAATCTCATTGAGCAGGAAGCTGAGCAGCGTATCCTCCTCGGCTAATTTTAGAATCTCCAGCAGGCGGTTGAACTCTGAATCTAACAGGCAGTGGCGAGTTACCAAAGCGCAATATTCGTGGATCAAGTCTCGGTAGCGCAGAGGCGCTTGAGCCAGTCTCTCGAGATCATTCATAGGTTTCCTTTCTGTTTGCAGCATTCCCAACTGGGTTCACGCGACCCTGTGAGCAACCCAGCAAAGGCCGAGCAGTGACAGGTTTCGTGCAGTAAGTAGTGCATCGCTAGCCGCATTCGTGACACCGTGAAGCACTCATTTGGCCCTCTAGACCCCGAACGTATCCAGCGCCACACTCATAATTCCTAAGCCTATGAGAGCATTGCTTAAGTGCTAACAGAAGCCTAGAGGTCTGAGGGCAAAAGACTAGCGCCGTGAGTTGGCTGAATATGCCGAACTTTAAGGTTTTTTGAAGCAAACTGTCACAATCTCTCAGCGTTCTGTCACTACTTGAGTAGAGAGCCCTGAGAGTAGCAATGATAGACAACGTAAGGTCATCTCCCTCCCCGCAGAGCCGGTTTTTTGATGCGGAGGCGCAGGCGTTGCTGACCCCACGCAACCCCTACGCCGCGTCGGTGATCATGTTCATCGAGAGCCGTCTGAGGCAGTTCAAGCTAAACAGCCGCTACGAGCCCTACGAGATCTTGAGCGAAGCCTATCTGCGTGGACAGCGATTCGTTCAAGCTGGGCGGCCGATCAATAGCCCAATCGCCTGGATGAAAGTGACTGCGCTGCATATTATTTACGAGCTCAGTCGTAAAGACGTAAGAGTGCTGCTGGCTGATTTCAATCTGGAACGTAGCGCACTGAGAGCCGACTCTGCCGTTGAGCGACTCGTTGAGCGACTTGTCGAACGAGAGGAAATCGATACTAGGCTGGAGTCGCTGCACCTCTCTCTCTGTTTGTTGAGTCCTGCGGATATTAAGCTGCTGAATCTGCGCTGGGTTGAAAACCTCTCCTGGCGGGCCGTGCAAGAGCGGCTCCAAGCCGAGGGAGAGCCCGTTTGTAGCGAAACGGCTTTGCGACAGCGGGGTCACCGGGCACTGACCCGCCTGAGGCAACTGTTTCACCGGACCCTCGCGAACTTATTGGAACCAGCCTCTTAGAATCTACTAACCTGCGCTGCATGCGCTTAACTGAGCGAAGTCAAGTAGCTCAAGCAGATGGAGACGGTCTTAAACTTGCCACCCCAGTTGGGGCAAAGCCCTACAGCACAGAAGCGAACTGGAGCCAAATTGTGTTGCCAGCATCCAGGCAGATACGTTGTACCTTCGCACTTTTCATGATTGCTATCAGCTTAACTAGTCTCACCAGTTGTCAGACAGCTTTTGGGCAGGATCTGATCAACGCTTTCGAGCACGGCCAGAAAATAGGCTTTGCCCAAGGCCAGGCGCAAGGTCAGGCAGAAGGTCAAGCAGAAGGGCGCAAAGCAGGCTACGCCTTAGGGCGCAAAGCTGGGTTGAACCGGGGAATAAGACTGGGGCTAAAAACAAAATTGCAAGTGGCTCAACTCACTGCCATTTCTGGCTCTTATGCAACGGGGATTGCTCTAGGTGGAATCTTGGGCCTATTGGCTACCTCACCTTTAGGCTGGTATGGCTTCAGTAACTTCAATACAGACAAAAATAGAAAAATTCTCGTCCTCTTACTAACTTTTCTGGTTAGCTTAGGGCTGCTAGGCGGTGTGGTTTTCTGGGGCAGTGGCTTCTTCTTCCGGGCTCTGATTCCGGCACAAAATTCTTCACTACATTTAGAGCCTTCCGGCATTGACTAGTTACCGCATTTTCATTCTTTCCTGCCATGATTAACATGACTAAACAGACTTCATCTCGACGCTCCGGTTATCTGCAGGTCGCGCTTCTGGCGGTATCCGCGTCCGTCAGCGTTTACCTGAGTCTACACTTCGCGGCCTATCGAGACTGGCAAGGGCGGCGACCGGAAGAAGTGGCCGAGCGTTTCTCCTATCACCTTGCCAACGCTGAGCTGGGGCAAGCGAGCCGCTGGATGTGCCAGGAGCTGCGAGCAGCTGTGCAAGCCGACGCTCAGGGCGTGAATCGCACTAAACTTCTACAATTCTTTCACCATTTTCTGGCGAACCAGGGGCTCAACAGCCAGCGGATCTGGTCCATCGACCTCAGTCAGGTCCAGTATCGACTGGTAAAGCGCGAGAGTCGGCAAGACCTCGCCACAATTCAGTTGAGCGGCTACTACACCGTTCATCTTCTCTATGGCCGCTATGAACAGCTGCTGGATGACCATCAGGCTTACCGTCTGCAAAAAGAGAAGGGCGAGTGGAAGGTGTGCGAAGTCACAAGCTCAGCGCGGCCCTAGTCAGCCTAACGTCTCCCTCCACCTGGTTAGGCCTGCCCCTCAAGCGCTCGTGGCAACACTTCTTAACACTCGAAAGCCCACCCATCGACCTTGCCACGGCTGGACGCTGGTAGACTGAGGACACGGGAAACGGGCAAACCCCGCTATTGGTAAGCGTTTAGGTCAAACCGAGAAACGATGGTAGATTCCCTTAAAAAAGCAGACTCCCCTCAGGAACAGCGTCCTGGCATCAAGGTCCCGGCTCAGGAAACCATCCTGACGCCCCGTTTCTACACCACTGACTTTGATGAAATGGCGGCGCTGGATATCTCCGCCACCCAGGCAGATTTTCAAGCGATCCTGACCGAGTTTCGCGCCGATTACAACCGGCATCACTTCGTGCGGGGACAAGAGTTTGACCAATCCTGGGAGGCTTTCGACGCCGAGACTCGCAGATTGTTTGTCGAGTTTCTAGAGCGCTCCTGCACTGCCGAGTTCTCAGGTTTTCTGCTGTACAAAGAGCTCTCACGCAAGCTCAAGCAGTCGAGCCCGGTTCTGGCAGAATGCTTCAGCTTGATGAGCCGGGATGAGGCGCGTCACGCCGGTTTCCTCAACAAGGCATTGGCTGATTTCAACTTGGCGCTGGATCTGTCGTTCTTGACCCAGAGCAAGAACTACACCTACTTCAAGCCCAAGTTCATTTTCTACGCGACCTATCTGTCCGAGAAAATCGGCTACTGGCGTTACATCAAGATCTATCGCCACTTAGAAGCCAATCCCGAAAATCGGCTCTATCCAATTTTCAAATTCTTCGAGAATTGGTGCCAGGACGAGAGTCGTCACGGTGACTTCTTCTCGCTGCTGATGAAGTCACAGCCCCAAATGCTCAACGACTGGCGAGCGCGGCTGTGGTGCCGCTTCTTCCTGCTGTCGGTGTTCGCCACCATGT
Organism: Leptolyngbya sp. SOY_34_metabat_272; assembly: GCA_031399305.1. Lineage (GTDB taxonomy): Bacteria > Cyanobacteriota > Cyanobacteriia > FACHB-261 > FACHB-261 > FACHB-261. The sequence goes on along the minus strand of JANNOU010000079.1, from coordinate 25,394 downwards.
ATCTCAACGACGTAGCGCTGCGGCCTGCGTTCTATGAGCTGTTGGGTCTCAGCCCACGCCAGTACGACCTGGAGGTGATTGCCATGACCAATCGCGATGCCGCCAAGGTCTTCCCGGTGGTCCTGGATGCCGAGAATCCAAAGTTCATCGCTCGGATGGATCGCTGTGTCGATCAGGCGCGCCAGTTGGCGGCGATTGGCAAGTCGCAAGCCCCCAAGCTAGTGAAGCAGCTGCGCCAACTGCCCTACGTCCTCGGCATCGGCTGGCAGCTACTGCGGCTGTACTTGATGCAGCCAGTCAAAGCTGCTACACCAGGGACGGTACGCTAGTCCCAGCGCATGAACAAACCAATGCGAGACGGACCTGGCTGCCAGGTCCGTCTTTGGTCGAAATACCTCTTAGCCTGGCTGGCCTTTGGCTGGGCTGTGCCGGTGGCAGCTCAGGAAGCGTCTCCAGGCACAGACCTAGATCTGCCGCCCGGCCTGTTGCAAGGTAGTCCAGTGCTGCGGCGCTGGCTCGAGAAGCCCCCCAACCTGCAGCAAGATATCCGGCGTGACCCCAGCTTTCCGACGCGCATTCAGGTCGGCGTCATCCGGTCGCAGCAGGATCGGAATTTCGGCGTTCAGGTGGGTGTGGAAGATGTGTTTGTGGGTCGCAGCGGGCTCAGCTTCAGCAGCCTCTACCAGCAGATCAGCGATAACAACCGCTTTCAGGTCAATGCCCGCTATTACCTGCTGCCCCTGGGCTCGCGGCTCAACCTGGCTCCTCAGGTGGGGTACGGCTTCGCCCATCTCGATGACCGCAGCAGCAGCGGCCTAGATTTGGGCTACAAGGCGATCTTGGTGCTCTCTCGTGGCAGCGCCGACCTCCGCTTCGGCCAATCCTGGACGCAGCCGGGCAGCAAGGATCAAACTCGCCTTACTCGCCTGGGAGCCAGCTACGCCGTAACCCGCAATCTGCGCCTGGCCACCGACTTTCAATGGCAGCGCACCGGCGACCACACCGACCGCCGGGTGGGGGTGTTCCTGGAGTGGTCGCCCTGAATCCTAGCGTTTGAGAGTTCGCGGCTTGGGATAATTTCGACGCCAGTTTTTAAGCTTATAAGTAAAGACCACTCCTGCAGGCGGCACCGAGGTCATGGTTCAGACGTTACAATCCGGGCTCGACACGCTCAATCGGGCCAAGCTGTTCAGTCCTAAGCTCTGGAATCGTCGGTTGGCGAACCACCTGCTGCCGGTGCCTGCAACGCCGGTGTTTCGCCTGGGCCAGATCCCGCCCGACTTCGAATTGCCTCTGGTCGAAGTTGCCCCTCAGGCTGACGCACTGCCTGCCAAAATTCGTCGCTCAGAGTTCTGCAAGCGTCACCGCTTTACGGTGCTCTCATTCACGCGCATCTTCTCGGACGAACACTATTGCCCATTTTGCTATCCCCATCAAACTGCCCTGAGGGACAACCTCGAGCAGCTGCGCACGCTGGGGGCTGAGGTGTTGATGATCGCAGGCATTCCTAGCGAGCAATGCCGCAAAGTTGCTGCCGATTTAAAGCTCAACTATCCGCTGCTCAGCGATCCCACCTGCACGACCTTTGGCCTCTATCACACAGGCCAAGCACTCGGAGCCCCCCTACCTGCGACCTTTATTTTGGATCACAAGGGTCGTTTGCGCTATCAGTATCTGTTCCGTTTTCAGGAAGCCAATCCGCCGCTAAACAGCTTGGTTCAGACGCTGATCTCTTTGTCAAGTCAGGGGAGTTGAGCCCCTTATCAGTCGCTGAGCAACGCGCTACCGCTGGCTGGGGCCAGCCCCAGACCCAAATGTAACGAAATTCCTGAGAATTTGGAGCACTTCCTGCTGATTTTTACGGATGCAATGCCCAGCTAAGCGGTTTCTAAGGCGGTGCTTCCTAGTTTTTACGGATGGAATGATTCCGTGATTCTACTATTGTACTTGTGGCTTTGAGGAGAGTAAGCCCCACCTGGGTTGCTCCAAACCTTGGCCAAACCTAAGCAATTCAGGCTACCGACCCCTGGTAGACATTTATGATTCATCACATTTCGATTCCTGCTGAGAAGCCAGGTCATGTTGCCGTGGTTCTCGCCGAGGTTTTGGGCGGCTATGCGATTCCATTTCTGCCCACCTCGGGCGGTTACGCGTCAGGCAGCTACGTGGCGTTTGCTGGCGATGAACACGGCACAGCGATTGAGGTTTACCCATTGGGAACCGAACTGGTGCCCGGCGATGGTAGTGACCAGGCGGAGTCTTGTTACAACGAGGCTCCCTCACGCTTTACTGCGACCCATGCGGCAATCTCTGTGTCTGCTAGTGTGCAAACGGTTGAGCAGGTTGGGGTCCGTGAGGGCTGGCGTGTTCTACGTTGTAGCCGTGGCTTGCGCAGTAGTGGCAGGTTCTTTGAGGTCCTAGAATTTTGGATTGAAAACCGCCTGATGCTTGAACTGCTAACCCCGGAAATGGCCCGTCAGTACACGGCATTTCTCAGTCCGGCTAACCTGGAGCCGATGTTGGTTAGCTCCCACGTGGCTTGTGTTTCGTAAGGGTCTGTCGTAGCCTCGACAGGCTCATTCGGGCTCGGGGCCTTGAGCTGCGCCCGCCGCGTTCCAAGCTCTGAATTCCGGCCTCGCAGCTTGGCAGTTCGACCTCGATGGTCGGCAATTTCGCTTCAGAACTCGGCGGGCGCAGCTTCGAGCTCAGCAGGCGGCCCTCGGAGCCTGGAATTTCGAACTCGGAGCCGCCAGTGCCGAGCTCAGAACCTGGAAGGTTGAGCGCCGAGCCCAACGCTTCGAGCTCGGAGGTTGAGCCCTCGGGCTCACTGCTCCACGACTCAGGGCTGACAGGCCCCCGCCAGGGCTCAGAACCCCGGACGCTGGTCAGTGCCGTTCCACCCGCCTCTACCATGGAATGGTCTGCCTACGGTCTGAGCCATGTCCAAGCCCCGCTTCCGCTTCGCCCCCAGCCCCACGGGCTACCTGCACGTTGGGGGTGCTCGTACAGCACTCTACAACTGGCTGCTGGCCCGCAAGTTGGACGGCACCCTGATCCTGCGCATTGAGGACACAGACAAAGAGCGCTCCTCGCAGGAGATGGTCAATGGCGTGATCGACGGGCTCAAGTGGCTGGGCTTGACCTGGGACGAAGGGCCGTACTTCCAATCCGAATACGAGCCGCGCCATCGGGCTGTGGCCCAGCAGTTGCTGGAGTCTGGCCACGCCTATCGCGCCTTTGAGACCAAAGCAGAACTCGACCAGCTGCGCCAGCAAGCCGAAGCCGCCAAACAGGCTTTCCTGTACAAGGGCGGCCCCTGGCGCGACGCCACGCCAGAGCAGATTCAGGCCCAGCTCGACGCCGACCAACCCTACGCGGTCCGGCTCAAAACCCCCAAGACCGGTAGCCTGGTCTGGCACGATCAGGTCTACGGCGAGCTGACTGTGAGCTGGGCCGAGGTTGATGACTTCGTGATCCTGCGCTCCGACGGCACGCCCACCTACCTACTGGCCGCGGTGGTCGATGACATTGACATGCGGGTGAGCCACATCGTGCGGGGCGCAGACCACATCGCCAATACGCCCAAGCAGCTGTGCCTTTACAGAGCCTTGGGCGCAGCCGAGCCCACCTATGCCCACCTGCCGCTGATTTTGGGCAAAGACCGCTCGCGCCTGTCCAAGCGCCACGGCGCGACCTCGGTGCTGTCCTACCGTGACGAGGGTTTCTTGAGCTGGGCCTTCTGCAATCTCCTGGCTCTGGTGGGCTGGAGCCCCGGCGGCGACCAGGAGATCTTCGGGCGCAACGAGCTGATCGCCGCCTTCTCCCTGACCGGTGTCAGCCGGACCAACGCCGTGTTTGACATCGACAAGGCGCGCTGGCTCAATGGTCAGCATCTGCACACCGGCATCCACCTGGAGAACTTGGCGCAGGTGGCGCAACCGTTCCTGGCCGAGCGCGGTTGGTGGCGCGACGACCTGGAGGGCGAGCAGCGCCAGTGGTTCCACGGTGTCCTAGAGATGATGCGCCCCCGCGCCAAGACGATTACCGAGCTGTTAGAGATGTCTCGCCCCTACTTCAGCGACGAGCTGGTCTACGACGACAAAGCCGTGCGCAAAAACCTCAAAGCCGAGGGCACCGCCGATTTTCTGCCCGACCTGGCGACCGCTGTGGCCGCGCTCGACTTTCAGGATGCCGCCAGCATGGAAACAGCGCTGCGGGCCTTTGCGGAGGCGCGCGGGCTGAGCGCGGGCAAGGTGTTCAACGCCATCCGCACCGCAATCACCGGCCAGAGCGTGAGTCCGGGGCTGTTTGAGACCCTACAAGCTGTCGGCCAGATGCGCAGCGTGGCTCGCTTGCAACAGGCGGTCGCATTGGCTCGGTCCTAGGAGGAAGCCGGGTCCTGCGCTAGGTCGTCAGTCTGGCAAAAAAGTGACTTTTAGCAGGCCAGCGATCCGGACCCAATAGGCTTTCCTAGAAGGAAGGAATGGTAGATGCACCCTGATTCACCCCCAGAGCCCAAGACATTGGGTCTCCGGGGGGTTTTTGTTTGCGGCCTGATTCTTGGCCAATTGCGCCGGTCCCCGCCAGTTGACAGCTCAGGGCGAACGGGCAAAGATGAGTGGAAGTAACAGAATGTAAATGGCCAAGTTTAGCGGCCCACAGCGCTCAGAGGTAAACGTCGCTGAATGTCCTTCGAGCTATTGAGTCTGGAGACCCTCCAGGAGATCGCCCACCAATACGGCTACTGGGCGATTTTCCTAGGCATCCTCGTTGAAAATGCGGGCATCCCCATGCCCGGCGAAACCATCACCCTAGTCGGGGGCTTCTTAGCAGGCAACGGCGATCTCAATTACGGCTGGGTGCTACTGAGCGCCACCAGCGGCGCAATCTTGGGCGACAACCTGGGCTACTGGCTCGGGGCTTGGGGCGGCTGGCCGCTATTGGTCAGAGTCGGCAAAATCTTCAAGCTGGGCGAGCCAGAGCTGGAGCGAGCCCGCGACCAGTTCAGCCGCAATGGCGACCGAGCGGTATTTTTCGGTCGGTTCATCGCCTTGCTGCGCATTTTTGCCGGGCCGATGGCAGGCATTGCTGGCATGCCCTATCGTCGCTTCGCCTTTTTCAATGCGGCAGGGGCAATTGCTTGGGGCTTGCTGACCGTGAGCTTGTCTTACTTTGTCGGGGCGTTGGTGCCGTTGGAGCAGTTGGCAACCTGGATGACGGAGTTCGGTATTGTGGGCTTGGGGCTGTTCTTGGCATGGCTGGCGTTGGCGCGCTGGCGCTTGGGCTCAGCGGCTGTAACACCTGAGGACACTCCGTCCTGAGACTTCTGTAGGGGGTCCAGAGGGCTGTTAGACTAATTAGCTATGACCCAAATCACCGTAGGCGAAAACGAAGGCATTGAGTCTGCCCTTCGCAGGTTCAAGCGCAAAATTCTGAAGGCAGGCCTGTTCGCCGACCTCAAGCGCACCCGCCACTTTGAAACCCCCGCTGAAAAGCGTAGGCGCAAGGCGAAAAACGCCCAGCGTCGCGGTCGGGGCGGTCGGGGCTAGCGGCTCATTCAGCTAAGTGGCACTCTACCCATGCCGAGAGCAAGCGTTAATCCATGCCACTAACCGAGGTCTGGGGCGCATTGACGATTTTGGTCGGTTGTCCGCTGCTGGGGGGCATCCCCGTTGCGGCCTGGATCGTGAGACTGCTGAGTGGCCGCCAGCTGCGAGAGCTGGGAACCGGCAATGTCAGTGTCTCAGCCGCTTTCTACCATGGTGGCCCCCTGGCGGGCAGCCTGACCGTCTTGGCCGAGGCAGCCAAGGGCGTGGGGGCGGTGTTGTTAGCGCGGGCCTTTGGTCTAGATGCGACCTGGGAGTTGGTGGGTTTAGCGGCCTTGGTCATGGGTCGCTACTGGCTGACTCAAGGCGGCGGTGTCACCAATGTGGTCTGGGGCTACGTGGCTTACGACTGGCGGGTTGCCCTATTGACGGTTCTGATCAGCGGTGCGGGCTTTACGGTGGTCCGCGAGCGCCAATCAGGCCGTCTGCTGGTGTTGATCCTGTTCCCGCTGCTGACGGCGTTGCTAGGGCATGCGGCCTCGGAGGTGGCGGCAGCCGGGGTGTTGGCAGGCCTGATCTACTGGATCGGGCAGCGCATCCCCGATGATCTGGCTCTGAAAGCAGACAGCAGCCACCCGGACTCGGGCAAAGTCTTTAATTTTTTTCAGGCGGGCCGGGGGCTGTTGACCCTGGACCAGCCCCTGGACCGGCTCAAGGTGGGGGCCAAAGCTGCCCGCCTCGCTGACCTCAAGCGTCAGGGCTATGCGGTGCCGCCGGGCTGGGTGCTGCCGCCGGGTGACGACGTCGAGACGCTGCTTGAATATCTGGAACCGAGCCTGGCATCGCCGCTGGTGGTGCGCTCCTCAGCGATTGGCGAAGATTCGGAGTCGGTGTCGGCGGCGGGGCAGTATGCCAGCGTCTTGAACGTCACCACTCATCGGGAGCTGCGCGAAGCTGTGGCGCACTGTCTAGCCTCGTACGATCAACCGCAAGCCAGGCGCTATCGCCAGGATCTGGGCGAGGGCCAGGAGGCTGAAAACGCTATGGCACTGCTGGTGCAACAGCAGGTGCGCGGCCTGTTCTCGGGCGTGGCCTTCAGCCGAGATCCGGTCAATGGCGGCGACTATGTGGCGATTGAGACCTTGCCGGGTGGGGCCAGTGCCGTGGTTTCAGGGCGGGTGACGCCGCTGCGCTATCAGGTGAGCAGCAGCACAGTACGGCGCAGCGGTGGCAGCACTCGCCCGTCCCAGCCGGAACCGCCTACTGATCTGTTGCAACAGGTGGCTCAAGTCGCTCGCGAGTTGGAGGCCAAAGCCGCCGGGGTGCCTCAGGACTTGGAGTGGACCTGGGATGGCGAGCAGCTGTGGCTGCTACAGGCGCGTCCGGTGACCACCCTGCTGCCGCTGTGGACCCGGCGTATCGCAGCAGAGGTGATTCCGGGTCTGATTCGCCCGCTCACTTGGTCGGTGAACCAGCCGCTCACCTGCGGCGTGTGGGGCAACTTGTTTCGCTTGGTGCTGGGCGGACGTGCCCATGGGCTAGATTTCAGTCGAACCGCCACGTTGCATCGCTCCCGAGCCTATTTCAACGCCACGCTGTTGGGGCAGACTTTCCAGCGGATGGGCTTGCCCGCGCAGAGCCTGGAGTTTCTCACGCGCAGTGCTGAACAGGGGCGCTCTGCGCCGGGTCGCCCGCCCTGGCGCTCAACTTTCACCAATCTGCCGGGGCTTTGGCGTCTGTTGCGGCGCGAATGGTCGCTGAGCCGGGATTTTACGGGCGATGAGCGGCGTCTGTTCAGTCCCACCCTGGCGCAGCTGGCGCTAGCTCCGCCTCAGACCGCTGAACAGGCGCTAGCGCAGGCTGACCAAATTCTGGCCGTGCTGGAGCAGGCAACCTACTACAGCATTCTGGCCCCGTTGAGCCTGGCGCTGCGCTGTAAGCTGCTGGGCGTGTCCGAAGCCCAGCTTGGCGGTGAGCAGACGCCGGAAGTCATGGCGCTGCGGGAGCTATTCGCCCTAGCTGAGGAGATGCGTAGCTTGGCTGTGCGGCACGAGCCGTCTGAGATAGACCAGACCGACCAGACCGACCTGTTCGCGCAGCTGCAACAAACGCCCGCAGGCCAGGCAGCGGTGCGCAAGTTCGAGGCGTTTTTGGCGCGCTACGGCTACCTGAGCGAGGTGGGCACCGATATCGCCGTGCCCACCTGGCGCGAACAGCCGGAGCCGGTGCGCCAGATGCTGGTCAGTGCGGTGTTCAATCCCCCTGCTGCCGCTCAACGGCAGGATCTCGGCAACACTTGGCAGTTGCAGCGCTGCCGCGCCCGGGCCCGGCTCAAAGGGCGGGTATCGGAGATCTACAGCCGTTTGCTGGCCCAGTTGCGGGCTTGTTTTGTAACTTTAGAAGCCCAGTGGTTGAGCCAGGGGCGGCTGGCTCAGGCGGGGGATATTTTCTTTCTGAGCCTGGCTGAGATCCGGCAGGGCGACCTGGACTGGCGCAGCCGCGTGGCCGAGAGACGCCAGCAATTCGACCAGGACGCCCAGTTCACGCCTCCCCCCCTGGTCTACGGCAACGTCGTCCCGGTGGTGGTGGCCCCCGATTGGCAGAGTGCGGCGCAACCGACCTCGGCGCTGCAAGGCATTGGGGCTAGCCCTGGTCAGTTCACGGGCACGGTGCGGGTGCTGGCTACGCTCAGCGCGGTGGCGGTTGACCGGCAGACTGTGTTGGTTGTGCCCTACACCGATGCGGGTTGGGCACCGCTGCTGGCGGGGGCGGGGGCGATTGTGGCTGAAGCGGGCGGCCAGCTTTCGCATGGGGCAATTGTGGCGCGCGAATATCGCATCCCGGCGGTGATGGACCTTGCAGGCGCAACCCAGATCCTGCGTGATGGTCAGCGGGTGCGGGTGGATGGCTCGCAGGGGACGGTCGAAATCCTTTAGGAGCTGAATGGCTCTGGCTTAAGGGCTTGAGGGCTTGAGGGCTTGAGGGCTTGAGGGCTTAAGGGGAAGGTGGGTTTTGGGGAAGAACCCGGAATGGGGGGCGTTTGCCCCCCAAACCCCCCACTGGGGGACGAAGCGCCTCCCCCAGACCCCCTGCGCAAGGGGTGACTGGCTCGCTTGGCAGTGCCACTACTCTCCTAGAGTTGGGGGTTGGGGTCCAAAGCTCGGGCTTGGTAGCCCAAGGCCCGAGTTCTGCGCTTCAGGTGGCGAGCAAAGTTCTCGGAGTTCCGAGAGTTTTGCTCGGTAAACCGAGTCTCTTGCTGCAAGTTCCGAGCAATTTGCTCGCAGTCTCGGGCTTGCGGCGGCGGAGTTCGAGGGTTTTGGGTCAAGGGTCGAGCTGCGAGCCGGAGGCTTGGGGTTCTGCAGGTTGCGGGTCTAGCTGGGAGGTTTACGGCAGACCCTGGGGGCTCAGTTTTTCTTCCAGATCACCTCGCCCTTATCGGGGTTGACCAGGTTGGCGAGCTTTTGCTTGATCTGGGCGTCGTAGACGTCCCACTTCAGGCTGGCGTATTGAGGGTTCTCATTGCTGCCCGCTAGGAAGCCGGTCGGGATCTCGAAGCCGCCCGCCTGCGAGCGCCCGCCGCCGAAGAACCGACCATGGGCATCCTGACCGAATGCTTCCTTAATGAATTCATCGGGGTCTAGGGTGATCTTGTCGGTGCGCAGCGAGCCCATCACCACCTCGACTGCGTCGTCCTCGTCGTGGACAATGCCATAGACCACCGCCGTGTGCACGTTCTCCTCGGTGAGCAGAAAGTCGGCAGCCTGGGGAATGGCATCGCGGTCGTCGTAGCGCAGGTAGCCCACCCCCGACACCGAGAAGTTGTTGTGGATCAGCCGGTTTTTTAGGGCCCGCTCAATCACGTCCATCACCCGCTTCGAGCGACGCGACTGTAGCACCGCGTTGAGCAGCTGGACGTCGTAATAGCGGCTGAGGTAAGCCGCCGCCGCAAAATCGGCTTCCTGCGCCAGCATCAGGTGGTTGGTCTCCGAGCGCAGACCGTGCATCAACGCCGTGGCGCATTTGACGTGCTCGCCGATGCTGTTGTCGAGCGTGAGTAGGCCCGCCTGCAAGTACTGGCTAAAGATTGTGGCTGTGGCGCGGCTGCTGGGGCGGATATCGGTGAACTCGGCTTCGACCTCGTTCTGGAGCGCGTGGTGGTCTACAATCGCCACCACTGGCATTTTGGCCTGCTGAATCAGCGGTGTGATCTGGCTGGTCGTGCCCTGGTTATCCAAAAACACGCAGCCCTGGTAGGCCGACAGATCCCGGTTGCGGTTCACCTGCAGGTTCCAGCGCTGCACCGGCAAGCCGGTGAGTTTGACCAGGGCAATGTTCTCCTGGTGGCTAACCGTGCCTGCGTAGACCAAGTCGCACTTGATGTCGAATTGCTCGGCCAGCAACTGATAGGCCCAGGCACAGGAAAGCGCATCCGGATCTGGGAAATCTTGCAGCACCACCAGATGCCGCTCGCCCTGGTGCTGCTCGAGAGTTCGGCGAAATTGCTCGACCCGTTGTTGCTCCAACTTAATGTCAGGCTTGCGAACCGTCCGGCCATTCGTAGAAACCGGAGCCACGTCGCTAGGCACCTCGGGGCCAAGCGACGCGCGATCTACACTGGGTTCCGGCACAAGCGTTGCAGCGTGAGAAGACTGGTCTAAAAACATACTCAATCACAAGAAGCCAAGAGCAGAAATCTCTCGTCATTTATTCAATTTTCGCAAGAAATTCGCCAACTAGGGTCCCTCCCAGGCAAAGAGTTGCTGCCCGCTCAATTCCTTCCCTGGACTTAAATCGGTTGCCTTAGCAAAAACCCCCCGCGCTTATCCAGCCGCTGGGGGGTCCATGCCAATGACGTACTTTCGCCACTCCTGATGTACCCCGCTTCGAAGGTGTTTGGTGACCTCAAAATAAAGGCCGCTGTGAGGTCGGCGGGGCGGGCAGAGGAGCGGCATATTGGCTTCTTTCGGCGTCCGATTGCCCTTCTTCACATTGCAGCGCACACAAGCCGTGACCACATTCTCCCAGGAGTCCAGGCCGCCGCGCGATCGGGGGATCACATGATCCAGGGTCAGATCGTCCCCGGCGTAGCTGCAGTACTGGCAAGCATGACTGTCGCGATGGAGGATGTTGCGCCGGGTGAGCGGAATCTCTTTGTAGGGAACCCGAACATAAGCCCGCAACCGAATCACCGTTGGGATTGGAAATTCGGGGTAGACATATTTGCCATTGTGCTCAACCTGCTCCGCCTTGCCCTTGATTAACAAAACCACAGCCCGACGCCAGCTTGTGATGTTCAGCGGTTCGTAGGAGGCGTTCAAGACCAGGACCTTGGCCATGGGCGACTGATACCAGGGTTTTTGAAGACCGAGCGTAACTAAAGATGTTAGCATGGTTTGCCGCACACAGCTTCGTTGGCCTCATTAAGGCTCCAGCTTGTCTAGGGCCTCGCGCACACGTCTAGCTTCGACAGGGCGCTTTTGCTTGCTCAACAACACATAAGCTCGGGCGTAAACTTGTCGGGCACGCGGTTTGTCGCTTAGCGCAACGTAGATCGTCCCCAGCAATGTGAGGGCGGCGCTGGACTCAGGTTGGACTTGGCTGAGGGTTTCGAGGACCTGGGCGGCCTTGGCAAGCTCCCCTTGGCGGTTGAGCACCACACCGTAGCCCAGCAGCAGCCCTGGGTGCTGCGGATATTGCGCCAGACCCTCTTGCAAGAGCTGCCGCGCTTCTGACAAACGCTCTAGACCGCACAGGATGCTGGCCTGGCGTGCGATCTGGTCGATCTTTGCCTGCTCGGGGTCGGCGGCTGGGCTGGCGCGATCAGACCGCTGTGGACGCCCGGTGCTGGCGGGTAGCAAGCGCGGGCCGAAACCATCCTCGACACTGCTGCTCGCAGCGCCCTGCAGTCGTTGTTGCTCCTGCAACGCCTGTTTCAGGACTTCTCGGCTCACCCAGTGATGGCTGTGGATGATCGTCGCCAGGTGCTGCTGGGTCTCCTGCTGCTCCTGCAGCGCTAGTCGCAGTTGGGCAAAGCTGAGATAGCCAGAGGCCACCAGAATCTGCCCCAGCAGATGTTGGGGCTGCTCTAGCACCAGCAGCAAGTCGGCGTAGGAAAGCCAACCTAGGTAGATGCAAACCTCCCCCAAGCGCAGGCCAAGGATTTTCTGCTCCTGCAGGGCGTAGGCCAACTGGTCTTCGCTGATTAAGCGCTGGCTGACCAAGCGTGCGCCGAGCTTCAGTGTGTCCTCACCAGGACTGTCTGCCGGGTCGCTCTGTCGCTGCCGCATTGGCCAAGGCAGGGCAGCGACCAAACTGTTCAGCCAGGAACGCGGCGCGTTGCCAGATGGCAGTTGAGCAGGCCCTTGAGCCTCCTCGGAGCGTTGACGCACCCGCTGGTTGGGGCTCTCGCTTGCGGCGTGGGGTGGCTGCACCAACACCTCGATCCGCTCGACCAAACGGCCCAGGCTTGAAACTTCGCTGCTCACCATATCCAGCGCCCCAAAGCGGAGTGCCATCAGGCGTCGGGCATCTCGGGGGTTGGTCAGGCGGTCAACCAGCAGCAGGATATTCAAAGATGGGTGCAGCGCCAAGCACTCTTTGCAGAACACATAGGGGTTGGCAACATCCGGTAACCGATCTAAAATCAGCAGCCGCGAGGGATACATCTGCAACAGCCCCAGCAGTTGGTCGGCCCGGTTCACCAGAATCGGGCGGTAGCCCCGACGGACCAGCTCGCCTTCTAGCAATTGCTGAACCGGTCCAGGCGAAATCGCCAGCAGGACATTGACCGTCTGGTCGGCGGAAGGGGCAGGCAGGCTGTAGTTCAGCGAGCGTCGGCTGGCCCCGAGCCGCTTAACGTCGCCAGGGATAGCATTGGGGTCCTGTGCACCAGATGGTTTCATGCTCAGCTAGGCTTAGAGGCGGATTGTTCAAAACTAAGAGTTCTGCCCAGACGGGATTTGAACCTCTGGCAGTGCGACTGCCTAAACCTAGGCCACTACCTAACCGACGCCCCCCTGAGAGCCTCCCGCAGAGAGCATTAGGGTAAGCCGCTAGCTAACAAACAGATTCAGGCCACAAAGACGAAGCTTAACGAATGGCAGTGAGCCAGCGGCTCTGCAACCGCACCATTCCATTCGTTAAACCTGTTTGATGGGTGGATCTCAGACGCTTCTTAACGTTCACCAGCCGATCCTCCAGATAACAATCTAGCTAGGATGCGATGGCTCTAGGACATTCCTCCCATTTTACAAAGTGTAAGGCAAGCAAGATGCACCTTTGGGTCACTCACTTAGACTCGGTGTCGAGTTGAAGCTGAGTATAGCAACGCCCACTGGCTGCCACCTTCAGCAGTAGCAGCTGCGGTCGTATCAAAATTGATGTATCTAAACGTACCGTGGTTTGGTTGGTTCTGCACAAAAATTCGGACTGCGTAGCCAGAGATTATGGGCAGATATGGGCGCAAATCAACCAGCGCTGACACACTCAACTGTCAGGCCAGTCCTGGGGTGTCACAATAGACAATGCTTCGGGCTACTGCCTACCGAGCCGGTCTGGGCATCCGGGGCGGTGGCCTCTTGCGCCTGCACTTCTCCTTCACTGGACAGCCATGCCGCGTCGAACAGATCTCCACAAAATTCTGCTGCTCGGCTCTGGGCCGATTGTGATCGGTCAGGCCTGCGAGTTTGACTACTCGGGCACTCAGGCGTGCAAGGCGCTGCGCGAGGAAGGCTACGAAGTGGTGCTGGTCAACTCCAACCCGGCCACCATCATGACCGATCCGGCCACTGCCGACCGCACTTATATCGAGCCACTGACACCGGAAATTGTGGCTCAAATCATTGAGCAGGAGCGCCCCGACGCCCTGTTGCCAACCATGGGCGGCCAGACGGCGCTGAACCTGGCGGTGGCACTGGCCAAGGACGGCACGCTGGCGAAGTACAACGTCGAGCTGATCGGCGCTAAACTGCCCGCGATTGAAATGGCCGAAGACCGCAAGCTATTCAAGGAGGCGATGGAGCGCATTGGTGTGGGCGTGTGTCCCTCGGGCCTAGCTACCACCATGGCCGAAGCCCGCGCGGTCGCCCAGCAGATCGGCACCTACCCGCTGATCATTCGGCCCGCCTTCACCATGGGCGGCACTGGCGGCGGCATCGCTTACAACCAGGAAGAATTTGAAGAGATTGCCACCTCTGGGCTAGACGCTAGCCCGGTGAGCCAGATCTTGATCGAGCAGTCACTGCTGGGCTGGAAGGAATACGAGCTGGAGGTCATGCGTGACCTCGCCGACAACGTGGTGATCATCTGCTCGATTGAAAACCTAGACCCGATGGGTGTCCACACCGGTGACTCGATCACCGTCGCTCCGGCACAGACGCTCACCGATAAAGAGTACCAGCGCCTGCGGGATTACTCGATCCGCATTATCCGTGAGATCGGTGTGGAAACCGGTGGCTCGAATATCCAGTTCGCGGTCAACCCGGTGGACGGCGAGGTGGTGGTGATCGAGATGAACCCCCGCGTGTCGCGTAGCTCGGCCTTGGCCTCTAAGGCCACGGGCTTCCCAATTGCCAAGTTCGCCGCCAAGCTGGCCGTAGGCTACACGCTGGACGAAATCCCCAACGATATCACCCAAAAGACGCCCGCCAGCTTCGAGCCCAGCATCGACTACGTAGTCACCAAGATCCCCCGCTTTGCCTTTGAGAAGTTTCCTGGCTCCGAGGCAGTGTTGACCACGCAGATGAAATCGGTGGGCGAGGCGATGGCGATTGGGCGGACGTTTTGCGAATCGTTCCAGAAGGCCCTGCGCTCGCTGGAGACTGGACGCTTCGGCTTCGGCTGCGACCGCCCCGAGAAGATCCCCAGCCTGGAGCAGTTGCGCTCGGCCCTGCGCACGCCCAATCCGGACCGCATTTTCATCGTGCGCCACGCGCTGATGATGGGCATGGACTTAGGCGACATCTACGAATACACCGGCATCGATCCCTGGTTTTTGGACAAGTTCCAGGTGCTGATCGCCGCCGAAAAGGCGCTCAAGAAGCCGCTGTCTGAACTCGACACTACTGCGCTGCGTGACGCCAAACGCCTGGGCTTCAGCGACCGCCAGATTGCCTTCGCCACCAAAACCAGCGAGGACGAGGTGCGCCAGTACCGCAAAGGCCTGGGCGTTCTGCCCACCTACAAGACCGTGGACACCTGTGCCGCCGAGTTCGAAGCCTTCACGCCCTATCACTACTCCACTTACGAGGACGAATCGGAGATCCGCCCCTCCAGCCGGCGCAAGGTGATGATCCTCGGCGGTGGCCCCAACCGCATCGGACAGGGCATTGAATTTGACTACTGCTGCTGCCATGCCTCTTACGCCCTGCGCGAGGACGGCTTCGAGACGATCATGGTCAACTCCAACCCGGAGACGGTCTCCACCGACTACGACACCAGCGACAGGCTGTACTTCGAGCCGCTGACCAAAGAAGACGTGCTCAATATCATTGAGGCCGAGCAGCCCGAAGGCATCATCATCCAATTCGGCGGTCAGACACCGCTGAAGCTGGCGGTGCCCCTGGAACAGGCCGGAGCCCCAATCTGGGGCACCTCGCCAGACTCGATTGACATCGCCGAAGACCGGGAGCGCTTTGAGGCAATTTTGCGCGAGCTGGAGATTGTGCAGCCTGCCAACGGCCTAGCCCGCTCCTACAGCGAAGCCCTCAAGGTTGCACAGCGGGTCAGCTACCCAGTGGTGGTGCGCCCCAGCTACGTGCTCGGCGGACGGGCCATGGAGATTGTCTACTCCGATGCCGAGCTAGAGCGCTACATGACCGTCGCTGTTCAGGTCGAGCCGGACCACCCGATCTTGATCGACAAGTTCCTGGAGAACGCTATTGAGGTCGATGTAGACGCGATCGCCGACCCCACCGGCCAGGTGGTGATTGGCGGCATCATGGAGCACATTGAGCAGGCAGGCATCCACTCGGGCGACTCGGCCTGTGCGCTGCCTACCTACTCGCTGTCGCCGTCAGTGCTGGGCACGATCCGCGAATGGACCATCCGCCTAGCCCAGCGCCTCAAGGTAATCGGGCTGATGAACGTCCAATTCGCGGTGCAGGGCGAACAGGTCTACATCCTGGAGGCCAACCCCCGCGCCTCACGCACCGTGCCCTTCGTCAGCAAGGCAATTGGCAGACCCCTGGCACGGATAGCGGCCCAGGTCATGTCAGGCAAAACCCTGGCGGAGTTGGGAGTGACGGAGGAGATCATCCCCACGCACATCGCGGTCAAGGAGGCGGTGCTGCCCTTCGCCAAATTCCCCGGCACAGATACGCTGTTGGGGCCGGAGATGCGCTCAACCGGCGAAGTCATGGGCATCGACCGCGATTTTGGACGGGCCTTCGCCAAATCGCAGTTGGGGGCGGGGCAGGCGTTGCCGCTGGAAGGTACGGTGTTCGTCTCAGTCAATGACCGGGACAAACCGCTGGTCGCCCCGGTCGTCAAGGACTTACTGAACCTGGGCCTCCGGGTGGTTTGCACGGAGGGGACACAGCGCTATCTGCGTAGCCAGGGCCTGGAAACCATGCTGGTGCTCAAGCTGCACGAGGGCCGCCCCCACGTGCTCGACTGGATCAAAAACGCCTGGATCCAGCTGATCATCGACACGCCCTCCGGTCAGGAAGCTAAGGCTGACGGCCGCCTGATCCGCCGCACCGCTCTGGTCCACAAGATCCCGATGATTACGACGATTGCAGGGGCACGGGCAACCGCTGCCGCGATCCAGGCTCTCCAGAGCGGCAAACTTCAAGTCAAAGCGCTTCAGGACTATACTTAGCCCCGCGTCGGCTCTCTCTCGGGATTGAGGTCAGTTGTTTCGCTCGGCAGAGCCACAGCGGGGGCTAAGCCTCTGATAATAGCCAAGAATCAACAGTCATTCCGGCAGTTTGGTTGGCAAACCGAGAGGTTTCCCTATCCTCTGAAGTACGAAGACCTATGCAAACATCGACTCCAACTCGTGGGCAATTAGAGCGAACCCTGACCCAACGGATCCAATCCCTATACCGCACTCAACTGGGGCATGGCCCCAGTCAGGTCACCTGTCACCTTCTAGACGACAAAATCGTGATTGTGCTCGAAGGCTCGATTACCCGGCCCGAGCAGCTTCTGGTTGACGCAGGCAAAGAAAAGCAAGCCGAACAGCTACGCGAGGACCTAGACGAAGCGCTCCAGCCTGGCCTGAGGGAGCTGATCGAAGAGGTCGTCGAAGTGCCCGTTATAGACCTGATCAGCAGCGCCACGCTCGAAACAGGGCGCACAGGAACCATCGCTGTCTTGGCCGACAGCCCTCGAGTCCGCTAAGCCGAGCTGCGCTTACAAGGCCACCAGGAATGACCTGCTTAGGCAGCGGTGAACAACCGTTTCTAGGTCGTCTAGGTCGTAGGGCTTGCTGAGATAGTCATCGCAGCCCGCAGCCAGTGCCCGCTCCCGGTCGCCAGCCATTGCCAGCGCTGTCACCGCGACGATCGGAATGGCAGCAGTTTGCGGGTTTTGCTTGAGGCGGCGGGCAACCTCTAAACCGCTGAGGTCGGGCAGGGCCAGATCTAACAGAATCAAGGTAGGGCTGTAGCGCTGACTCAGCTCCAGGGCTGTTCGAGCATCCGACGCGCTGATATGGGAATAACCGAAGAGCGCCAGAGCCTGAATTGCTAGCTGCAGGTTATCCTCTTGGTCGTCTACCACTAGCACTAGAGGTGTGCCAGCAGTGCCTTGCCAGCTGACCGAAATCAGGTCCGGCCTCGAGCAATCAGGACCCTGAATAGTCGCAAGGGCGGAGGAAAGGTCCAGATCCATACTCTCTTCCTCATGTGAAGTTGCGTGACTGAGGACATCTTGTGGGGGGAGTGAAGGAGGCGTCTGGCAAATGGCCGGGAGGGGCACCTACAAGGTTCGGCTCGTATGTTCTCTCCACCGGGTTGACATTCTCTGCTCACGTTGAGGGGAGAGGCGACCAAGCCAGCGGGAATGTTGCTTAGCCCCCTGATATTAGCCGAGATCACTGAGAGAATTAACAAAATTTTTATGCTTTTTGCGGCTATTTATTGCGCCCAGTAAGCTTCTTGCGGGTCAGATGCTGTCGGTGACGCTGCTGAAGCTGAATCTCCGCGCTCGTACGCCCGGAATCACGCCGTTGCCGACCCGCTGGGCGCAGCTGAGCGCGTCGATGTCCCGCAGCAGTTCGGGCAGGCTCTGGTTGAAACGCAAGTTTTTGATTGGGTAGGCGATCTGGCCGTCTTCGACCCAGAAGCTGCCGTCGCGGGTCATGCCGGTCACCACTAGGCTGCGGGGGTTGACATAGCGCACGTACCAGGTGCGGCTGACCAGAATCGCCCGCTCGGTCTGGGCGATCAGGTCCTCTAGGCGCTGGTCACTGCCGCGCATTACCCAAGGCGATAGCGGGCCGGTGGGCTGCACACCCTGTTGCTGTGCCCAATAGCGGCTATAAGCCAGAGTCTGGGGCACGCCGTCTTGAATGAAGGTCAGCGGTTGCGCTGGCAGACCGTCTGCGAAGAAGCCACCGAGCTGCAGTAGGGCATGGGCGGGGTCGCGCTGCACCTGCACCAGAGGGCTGAACATGGCTTCGCCAACTCGGTTGCCGGCGGGGTTGCCCTGGGCATCGCTGCGGGACAGGAACGAGCGGCCTTCATCAGCGGCGCGGGCGTCCAGGTTCCAGGTGACCCAGGGCAGCAACCCGGCAAAGGCGGCGGCATCTAAGATCACCGGATATTGACCGGGGGGCAACTCGCGAGGCTGGCGTGAGCGCAGGGCACGCTCGATCAGCTGCTGGCTCAGCTCGCTTAGGGGCAACTGGTCTAGGGCGAAGGCGGTGCGGTGGCCCCAACTGGAGCCGTGGCCGGTCGGGGTGCGGGCGGTGAAGCTAAAGTCGGCGGTGGTGGTCTGGGCGTAGGCGCGTAAGCCACGGCTGTTGCCCAGCGCCCGCAGCTGGGCTTCGGTACTGAGCGTGCCGGAGCCATCGACCCCAGCTTTGGCGCTCAGGGCGGTGACTCGCTGAACCTGCTCGCCTCGGGCTAGGGGCGAAAGGTTGGCGGTGGCCTCATCAAAAGCAGGGCGATGCGGCTCGTAGGTCTGAGGCTCCAAGAGGGGGACGTATTCTGGGTCCTCGGGGGCGATTTGCGCTAGCTCCTCGGAACGGCGCAGGGTGGCCTGGAGGGCTTCGGGGTCGAAGTCTGTGGTCGAAGCCGTGGCGCTGCGGCAGCCAAAGTGGCTGGTCACGGTCAGGGTGAGCGTGGTCTTGCTGATGTTCTGGGTGATCTGGTTGCCGGAGAAGCGGCTGAGCGCTTCTTCGCCGCCGGACAGGCTGACGAACACGCCCTCGGCCTGCGACTGCTGGATCACAGCTTCGACCAAGGACAGGGCCTGGTCTTGGCTCAGCCGGGTTTGGGTCGGCTCAGAGGTAGCGACCATGACTTACTGGCCTCCGCCGATTTGGATGTCGCGCACGCGCACGGGCACAGCGGCATGGCTCATCTGGGCGAGCTGGATCGGTTCGCCTTTGCCGCACATTGGGGTGCCGTAGCGGGCGCGCTCTGAGGCGGGACCAATGGCATCAATGCTGCGCCAAAAATCGGTGGTCATGGCGTGGTAGGTGACGTCTTTGAGCATGCCGACTACTTTGCCCTTCTCGACTTTCCAGAAGGCGTCGCCGCCGAATTGGAAGTTGCGCCGCTGCTGGTCAATCGAGAAGCTGCCGGTGCCGTCGATCAGGATGCCGTCTTCGGTGTCAGCAATCATCTCGGCGAGGCTGGCGGTGTGGCTGCCGCCCTCGGGGCCGGGCTCTAGGCCCAGGTTGGGGATGCGCACCATGGGCACGCTGGACCAGCTGTCGGCGTAGGCGCAGCCGTTGCTGTGGGGGCGTCCGAGGCGGTGGGCAGTTTCGCGGTCGGTGAGGTAGTCCACCAGCAGGCCGTCTTTGACGACAGGCCAGTCTTGGGCGGGGACGCCTTCGTCGTCGTAGCCGACGGTGCTGCGCGAACCCGGTTCGGTGCGGTTGGCTTGGAAGCTGACGCAGGGGGCGGCGTATTGGAGTTTGCCCAGGTGGTCGGGGGTAGCGAAGCTGGTGCCTGCGAAGTTGGCTTCGTAGCCGTAGACGCGGTCCAGTTCGGTGGGGTGGCCGACCGATTCATGGATGGTCAGCCATAGGTGGCTGGGCTGGAGGATCAGCGTAGAGCGCACGCCCTGCGGCCCTTGGGGCGCGTGGACTTTCTCGATTGCCTCTTCGGCTAGGCGCTCTACCTGGGCCAGCAGGTCTGTGGGGTTGACGTGTTCGTAGCCCAGGTTCAAGGGCGGGCGTTCATAGCTGCGGCTTTGGGAATCGCCGTTGGCGACGGCGGTACACCCCAAGCCGGAATAGCTGCGATAAATTGTCTGCTGGATCACCGAGCCGACGCTGGAGGCAAATAGCTTGTCTTCGCGGTTGAAGGACAAGAAGGAATTGGCTTTTTTGATGCCGCGTTTGCGGTAGCTCAGCAGCTGCTCGTTGAGGCTTAGCAGTAGCTCGGCTTTCTGGGGAATTGGCACCTCGAAGGGGTCGATTTCAATCGGCGTAATGAAGATATCTTGATAGGCTGCAACCGGCACTAGCTGCACGCGTTCTCGTTGGCTGAGGCGGCTGGCGCGGGCAATGTCTACGGCCAGGCTGACCACGCGCTCAATCTCTGCGGCGGTGCGACGATGGCTGGCGGCAAAGCCCCAAGCGCCATCCAATAACACACGCACGCCAAACCCCGAGCTGAGGTTGTCTGACAGGTTACTGAGCGACCGATCGCGGGCGTAGAGGTGCTGGGAGCGGTAGGTACACAGCCGAAT
This sequence comes from Leptolyngbya sp. SOY_34_metabat_272, assembly GCA_031399305.1. Taxonomy (GTDB): domain Bacteria; phylum Cyanobacteriota; class Cyanobacteriia; order FACHB-261; family FACHB-261; genus FACHB-261. The sequence goes on along the minus strand of JANNOU010000079.1, from coordinate 4,980 downwards.
CTCGCCGTACTCACAACCTGCTTGGCGGATCCGGTCTACGGCGAGGGCGGCCAGGTCTGTCGATGGCATGGCCGCGAGAGCAGGAGGCGTCAGCGTGGGGGATTGCGCAGGCGTCACGGGCAGAGGCTCCTTGAGGTTGGGCTCATTTTAGCTTGCGGGATTGAGGGGAGGCGGGTTCCGCTTTAGGACTGACGCAGAGGCCCCCGAGGCCCCTGAGTTCAGGGGTCTAGATCGCTGGCCCCGCAGCTCAGATACAGGTGTGATCGCTTGCACAGGTGTGAGATTGAGCCCTGCTAGGACGAGCAGAGCGTGTCCCTGCCACAAACCCAGGATGCTCCACCCCATGAGCGCTTACCCCAAGGCTGCGGCTATTCAGCTCAGATCTGTGGAGGTCTGGCGGGAGTTTGCAGCAATCCTCCTAGGATCTGTAGGCGCTTGGCGCCGGCTTGCAGGGATCCGCCTGGAAGTTGTAGGGCTTTGCCCAGCAGTTGTAGCGGTTTAGCTCAAGCTTGTGCAGAACCGGCTCCAGTGTTTGGAGAAAGCCCCTGGCCTTGTAGAAATTCAGCCCGCCTGTCTCGGAGCTTGCTTCCAATTTGTCGAGAAGGGCTTCTCGGTCTGTGCAGACTGCTAAATTGGGGGCAGCTTTCGACTTGCTAAAGTAGAAGGCAGGTTAGAACTCAAGAGGATTTAAATGATGGATACAAGAGTTGTCGTCAAAGTAACGCCAGAAGGTCAGCTGGAGTTACCTTCTGAGATCAAAGCGAAGCTCCGTCCCGGCGATGAATATAAGGTTTCAGTCGCCGAAGATTCGATTGTGCTCGAAAAAGTGAAGCGGTCACCGGTAGATCTAGACGCATTTCTTCAAGGGCTTGAGGAGCTAGAACCAGATCCTAACCAACCTACACTCCAGGAAATTAGTGGCATCGTCAAGGAAGTGCGACGGGAATTATGGTCTAACGAATGAGAGTTGTGCTGGATGTCAACGTCTGGATTTCAGGACTACTCTGGGGAGGTAATCCTGGTCAGCTCCTAAGCCTTGCACGCAACCAACAAATTGTCATCTATTGTTCGGACGAGCTATTGCTAGAGTTGGCAACGACACTAAAACGAGCGAAATTTCAAAAGCGTATACACCAGCGAAGCTATACGGTTGAATACTTGATGTCAGTAGCGAGAGGCTTTTCAGAATGCTGCGTGACGACTACGGTAAACGCGTCTGAGCTCCGCGATCCCAAAGACAGGAAAATTCTAGAGGCAGCTTTGGCTGCAAATGCAGACCAGACGCGTAGCCATCTTGCACAGCATTGCAGAGATCTGGCGAGAACTTATAGGCATCTAGCGGCAGAGTGCCGGAATCCGGCGGCAACGTGCAGAGATCCAGCGGGAGCTTGTCGGGGATGGGCGAGAGTTCGCAGCAATCCTCCTAGGATCTGTAGGTGCTTAGCGGCGGCTTGCAGAGATCTGGCGGGAAGTTGTAGGGCTTTGGCGGGTGGTTGTATCGCTTTATCTCAAGCTTGTGCAGAACCCGCTCAGGCTTGTGGGGAAAGCCCTTGGCTTTGCAGAAATTCAGCCTGTCCGCCTCGGGACTTGCTTCCAATTTGTCGAGAAGGGCTTCCCAGCCTGGGCAGGCTGCTAAATTGGGGAAAGCTTTCGGTTTCCCTCCTGAAAACCAGAGCCAGCAGGCGTCAGGAGTTATCGTCAACTCAGCTCGGAGAGTACCATGCCTGAAGAGAAGCCTTCGCAGTCCATGAGCTTCAGCGGCGGTAACCTTAGCAATGTCCAAATCGGCGGGCAGGCGGGGCGTGACTTGGTAGCAAACCAGAACCAGCAGCTCCAGTCAGAGGGGACCGAGAAGGCCCTCACTCAGGCAGACGTGGTAGAGCTAATTGCCCAGCTAGAGCTTCTGTTGCGCACATCCGGTTTGCCGGAGGCCCAGGCTGAGAAAGCGGTCAAGCACTTGGAAGCCGCCAAAGAGGAAGCCCAGGCAGAGGAACCTGACAAGGACTTTGCTGCCAAGAGCTTGCAGCGAGCCACCAAAGTGCTGAAGGATGCTGGTGAAACAGTGGACGCAGGCACAGGACTCTGGCAAAAGGTGCAACCGATCCTCTCCAGCTTGCTGCCTTGGTTGGGAGTCGCCGCTAGCTTTTTCTCTTAAACCTGATGCCTCATGAGCGAACAGCCTTCACCTAAGCCGTACCAGGACTTGAATATCTCAGGGAATGCCTCGGTTGAAGGGAGTCAAATTGGCGGGCAGGCGGGAGGTGATATGACTGTGATCCAGACTCAAGGGTCTGGGAACCGGGTCACAGTTGTCACACAAGAAAGGCCAAAACTAAGTCAGCAAGAGCAGCACAACCGTCAGGTCGTGCTGAACCGAATTCAGCAGGGCTGGATCGAGGGGGTGTTAGAGCGTTCGCTGCATCACCAGGTTTTGATTGCTTTGGGCTTAGAAGAACACCCTGACGCTGTAGATGCTCCTCGGAACCCGGAGCTGGTCAGCGACGCTCAGTCCCCGACGCCCCTTTCTCAAGGTACGGAGATCATCACTGTCTTTGATAACCTGGGGCCAGGAAGAACTCTACTCATCCTGGGCGAACCCGGCTCAGGCAAGACGATTGCTCTGCTACAGTTGGCCCGTGAGTTAGTCAAACGGGCTCAAGACCCTGAACATCGGCTCCCCGTTGTGCTGAACCTCTCCTCGTGGCAAGGGGAAAAGCAAACGATTGCTGAATGGATTGTGGAGGAGCTCGACAACAGGAGCAAATACGGTGTGTCCAAATCCATTGCTCAACGCTGGCTGAAGAAACAACAGCTCTTGCTTCTACTGGATGGTCTAGACGAGGTCCGAGCAGAAAAACGCAGTGCCTGTATCGATGCCCTCAATGCCTTTCAGGGTGAACACCACATGGAAATGGTGGTTTGCTGCCGCATCGGAGACTACAAAGATTTATCTAATTGCCTCGATCTCCAGAGCGCCATCTGCCTAAAGCCACTCACTCCGAGCCAGATCCAAAACTATCTAGGCCGCCTCGATGCAGACCTGACTGGACTGAGAACCCTACTAGTAGGAGATGAGAACTTTAAGAGGCTAGCTCAGTCTCCCTTGATACTCTACATCATGGTGTTGGCTTATCAGGGAGTTGTTACTGAAGACTTACCTGGAATCAATACAGTAGAGCTGCAAAAGCGGCTATTTGATGCCTATATCGAACGGATGTTCGAGCGCCGGGTCTCTGGTCAGCAATATTGCAAAGACAAGACATTGCGATGGTTGAAATGGTTGGCTAAACGAATGAATCAGGACTCACAAACAGTATTTTTAATCGAGCGAATGCAGCCTACCTGGCTAGGAACAAAATGTCAAAGATTGACATATAGAATACTGAGTTTTACGCTCGACGATGAACAGCCAATGAAAATAAATCTTGCCGAAAAGTTAACCTGGTCTTTCTCATGGCGTAGGCTAATTTATGGGTTGGGTTTTGGTCTGATTGGTGGGCCAGTTTTTGGTTTGATCAGTGAGCTGATTTTTAAGCTGAGTGGTGGGCTGTTCTTGGGGCTGATTTTTGGGCCGGGTCTTGGCCTGAGTTGGGGGCTGAAGGGTGGGCTGAGTGTTTCTCGCTCACCAGAAACAGTGAGTCCAAATCAAGGTGTTTGGGACTCAGCTAAAAACTTTTTTGTTGTTACGTGCAGTTTGGGACTGAGTGTTGGGCTGATTGTCGGATTAATTATCGGGCTGATTAGCGGACTGATTGGCGAGTTGAGTGATGGGCTGTTCTTTGGGCTGATTTTTGGACTGGTTTCTGGGCAGGTTTTTGGGCTGAATAATGGGATGGAATATGGCGGTCATGCTTGTATCCAGCACTTGATCTTGCGCCTTATTCTTTGCGGCAATGGCTACATCCCCTGGAACTACACCCGTTTTCTTGACTACGCTGCTGGGCGCATCTTCCTACAAAAAGTGGGCGGCGGCTATATCTTCATCCATCGCATGCTGCTAGAGCACTTTGCCTCATTGAAGTTAGATCGAGGATGACAACCCAGAAATACTGAATAATGACAGGCGACCCAACCAAAGCTTTTTAAGTGCAGGAGATATTCAGAAAGATGGTATACAAAATCAACGTTCTAATTGAAAAAGATGCAGACGGATATTACGCTTACTGCCCTGAACTCCAAGGCTGTCAGACCCAGGGAGACTCTCTGGAGGAAGTGATCGCAAATATTAAAGAAGCAATCGAGCTTTACTTAGAAACACTTTCAGAAGCAGAAAAACCAGCCCTTCTGAGCAAGGAGGTTACAGCAATGACTCTAGAGGTACAGGTTGCCTAAGCCCCCCCGCTTGAACGCCCAAGAAGCTGAAAAGCTTTTGCTATCTGCTGGATTCACCCTGATCAGAATGACGTGACCCTCAAAATCTGCACCCCCTGCCTCAACTCCGCCACCGAACACATCTTCCTAGCCCGTGAGCAAAGCTTCTTTCTAGACCCGCCAGAAGCGCATCAAGTTGAGCCAAGTCAGTAAGCCTGCCAGGCAGTATCTCAGAAGCGTAGCCACCTCGCACAGCATTGCAGAGGACTGGCGGGAGCGGGCCGCCATCTAGCGGCAGAGTGCCGGAATCCGGCGACAACTTGCAGAGATCCAGCTGGAACTTGTTGGGGACGGGCGGGAGTGTGCAGCAATCCTCCTAGGATCTGTAGGCGCTTAGCGGCGGCTTGCAGAGATCTGGCGGGCAGTTGTCGCGCTTTATCTCAAGCTTGTGCAGAACCCGCTCAGACTTTGGAGAAAGCCCCTGGCCTTGTAGACATTCAGCCCGCCCGCCTCGGGACTCGCTTCAGGTTTATGACTTGGCACTACGCCCGTTCCCTTAATTCGCAACTGAAGAACCAAGACCGGCGAGCTTTAATAGCAATATGCGCAGCGAATGATCCACGAGTGCTTACCCCCCCAGTTACCCCCAGTTATGATGGCGTCCACTGA
>JANNOU010000044.1:0-21357 GCA_031399305.1 Leptolyngbya sp. SOY_34_metabat_272 | reverse complement strand
TTTAGAGGCCATCGCTGAGGCCAGAACAACGCCTGTAACGCCTGACATGGTAGACGACTATTACGAAAACTTTAGCTTGGCTCAGACCGCTCAACTGTATCGGAAGTTCCTGGCCAACCCTTCCCCATGAGCCTTAGACCCAGAAGATCTCTTCCCTCTCCGCAGGAACGGCAGGGAAGGGGGTCCGCAGAGCTTCAGAACCCGGAAGGCCGAGCTCGGAACCCGGCCTTTCGACCATTGAGCTCGGCAGTTTGGCCCCAGAGCCTGGAATTCGAAGCTCAGAGCCCGACCTTGCAAGCTTGGAGGCTGAAATTTTGACCTCAGCACCGCAAGCGCCGAGCCCAGAACCTCACCGTTCGGCCAACGAGGCTGAGGCTTCGAGCTGGCGGGGTCAGGGCTCGAGCTCAGAGGCTCAACGGGAAACCACCTCGGTTTATTCTCAAACTCGATCATCCCAGTTCCCGCGCATGAAAATACTGTCTCTGAGTAATTGTCCGCTCGTTGAGCAACAGGGCTCTGGGTATGTCATCCTCAATTTCTGTCGGGGCTTACGCGAACGCGGTCACCAAGTCGACCTCTTCGGTCCAGACGCTTATACACCGCTCAAGTTCATGCAGGGACGGGCAAAAAACTATCGTCAAGCCTTGGGGATGTTGCTCTTTTTAGTCTGCCAGATCCGGAAGCAAAAATATGACATCATTGAATTCTACGGAGGCGACGCCTGGCTAGCCACAACACTTTTAAACTGGGTCCCAAACCGCGATTTTCTATTGGTGAGTCACTCCAACGGTCTAGAGCCTCATTACTATGAAGTCCTCATTCAGCATCATCGATCAGGACTGGGCGACCACCCCTTCCCCCAATGGTATCAATTTAATCAGGCCGCTTTGTTCGTGAATGCTTTTACACAAGTTGACGCAGTTGTCACCGTCAGTGATTATGACCGTGATTATGCTCTCAGAAACAGTTACCAAGACAAATCGCATATTCTGTCCATCGAGAACCCCCTGTCTGAAGATTATCTAGGGCTGCCTGTGCAGATCCAAAGGGGAGCGATTCTCGGCTACTGTGGCAGCTGGATACCCCGCAAAGGGGTCAAGCTGATTGAATTAGATATCACTCAACTACTGATGGAGTTTCCTCAATACTCGTTCAAGTTAATTGGCGTCGGCGAGGATTTTCGCAAGGAAAATCATTTTCCGCCCAGCGTCTGGTCACAAATCGAGGTCATCCCCTTCGTGGCTAGCAAGAAACAACTGCGCAGCCTTTATCAAACGCTTTCGATCTTGATTGCTCCTTCCCTTTACGAGAGTTTTGGCCTAGTGATCGCCGAAGCCATGGCTTGCGGCTGTGCCGTAGTGGCTGGCAAAACTGGTTTTGCTGCCCACCTCAGGAACCGAGAAGAAGCCATGCTGCTTGAAAAGCCAGCTTCGCCGTCTGTGTATCAAGCCGTTCGAGAGCTGCTACTCGATGAGTCCCTGCGCTCACGGATTGCGACCCATGGCTATCAACGAGTCCAGCAGCTGCGCTGGGATACAGCGGTTGAACGGCTAGAGAATGCCTATCTGGGCTGGTTACACCAGTTCAGGCAGCCAGCAGATCAGACGGGGCCTGCGCCTGCGGCCCAGAGGCTGCCCTAAGCAAGTATGCCTGCGCCGATCATCTGCATCACACCTCTGCTGCCGCCAGCGATCAGTGGCGTCGGCGATTATGCTCTCCGCTTAGCCAAGCAGCTACACCGAGACTTCGACCTTCGCACGCACTTTATGGTCGGGGACCCCCAATGGCAAGGCCCGCTGACCCTTGAGAGCTTCCCCGTCGAGCGGGTAGATGGTCATTCGGTCGCTAGCGCACTATCTCTGCTGAATCAGCTTTGTCCAGACGCAGCCGTTCTCCTGCTTCACTATGTCAACTATGGCTACGCCAAGCGTGGCTGCCCTGTTTGGTTAATAGAAGCGCTCGAACAGTGGCGCAGCCTCAACAGGCACCGGTCTCTGGTCACGATGTTCCATGAACTTTATGCCTTCGGCCCCCCGTGGACCAGTTCCTTCTGGCTTTCCCCACTGCAACGAGAACTAGCTGCCCGCTTGGCCAGGCTGAGCGATCACTGTCTCACCAGCAAGCAAGGATACGCCACTGCTTTACAGCGATGGAGCCAAGGCAAACAGGTTCATATTCCGGCGCTACCAGTCTTTTCCAGCGTTGGGGAACCCGAGCAGCCTGCCCCCTTAGCAGCTCGCTCGCGGCACGTAGTTGTGTTCGGCAGTCGCCAGAGTCGCCTCCGGGTTTATCAACGATCTCTGGCGGCTCTAGAACAGATTTGCCAAGCGTTAAGCATCAAGCAGATCCAGGACATTGGTCCGCCAACCGGTCTTGATTTCTCACAAATTAGCAGCTTGCCCATCGTTTCTCTAGGCCAAAAGACTGAGGCAGAGATTAGCCATCTCTTTTTGGATGCGATCGTAGGCTTCTTTGACTACAATCTGGAGTACCTGGCCAAGTCTACGATTTTTGCCACCTACTGTGCGCACGGGCTCATCCCCGTTGGCAGCTTTTATAAGACTCCGCAGGCAGATGGCATCCAAGCCGGAAAACACTATTGGCTGGCAGACCGCCAGTCCCAGAAGCTGGATTTAGACCGGGGGCAGGCGATTGCAGACCATGCATACTCCTGGTATCACACCCATCGCCTATCGATTCAGGCCAAGGTATTCGCCGCCTATCTGACTCAGAAAACATGAAAATTCTGATCTATTCGCCTCTATTTTATCCCAGCATTGGGGGGGTTGAGACCGTCGTCTCTATCCTAGCCCACGAGTTTTGCCAGGATGGGCATGAGGTCAGATTAGTCTCGCAAACGCAGGAAACCGATTCAAAAATTTTCCCCTTTTCAGTCATTCGGCGACCTAGCCCAGCTCAACTCTTAGAGTTGGCGCGATGGTGCGACCTTTACTTCCAGTGCAACATTAGCTTGAAAGGCATCTGGCCCTTACTCCTCGTGCATAAACCCTTGGCAACCACTCACCAAAGCTGGTATTGCCGCTTAGACAATCGGCTGGGCTGGCAGGACTACTTAAAGCGTTTTGTGACCCACTTCGCGACCAATATCTCAGCCAGCCAGGCTTTAGCAGAACGGCTGCCAGCCGCCTCCACCGTCATCCCCAATCCCTATCGTGAGGACATCTTTTTCACCCGGCCTGAGATTTCCCGGAGCAGGGAGCTGGTGTTTCTGGGACGCTTGGTCTCCGACAAAGGAGCAGACTTACTGCTAGAGGCCCTAGTAGCCCTGCGAGCCACGGGATTGACCCCTAAACTAACCCTCATCGGCAGCGGACCAGAAGAATTAAAACTCAAACAGCAAGCCCAGGCTCAAGGCCTGGAAGCTCAAGTAGAGTTCGTTGGCTCAAAAACAGGGCGGGAGTTGGCCGAGCGATTAAACGCTCACCAGATTTTGGTGGTGCCATCGCGCTGGCTAGAACCATTCGGGATTGTCGCCTTAGAGGGCATTGCCTGCGGCTGCGTCATCGTCGGCTCAGCAGGAGGCGGGCTCAAGGAAGCGATCGGGCCTTGCGGCCTCACGTTTGCCAACGGCGATGTGCAAGCATTAGCTCGGGTGATCGCGGATCTGCTGCTTCAGCCTGAACAGCTCGCAAGCTACCGAGCCGGAGCCGCGTCACATTTATCACGTCACACCAAAGCAGCAGTCGCAAAAGCATATCTAGAAATCTTTGAGAGGATCGTTCAGTGATTCTGCTATTTGGCCTGTTGTTTGTGATATGCCTAGTCTTTTTCTCAGCACTCAACTGGCGTCGAGCCGTCAAAGCAGCGTTTGTCATCGTTGTGTTTGAAGGAGCCTTGCGCAAGTGGGCATTTCCTCAGAGCAGTGAACTCATTTACTTCCTGAAAGATTTTGTGCTTCTAGGAGCCTATCTTCGATACTACGGTTCACGAATCCTGAGAAACGAGATTTATATTCAGGGGAATGTTATTAATGCGCTGGTGTTTATGTCGGCAGGCTGGTGCTTGTTTCAAGCTTTCAACTCCAGTTTGGGATCGCCCATCGTCGGTTTGCTAGGGCTCAAAGCCTATCTTTTTTACATTCCCCTAATGTGGATGCTACCCGATCTTTTTCACACTGAAGAGGAGCTATACAAGTTCTTGCGTTCACATCTGCTACTAGTCATTCCAACTGGGCTTTTAGGAATTGTCCAGTTTTTTAGCCCTGCGTCCAGCCCAATTAACATCTATGTCAGTGGCGAAGTCACGGAGATAGCGACCTTCGGGTTTGGTCCGGGAGCTGCCGTACGAATTACAGGAACCTTCTCTTATATTAACAGCTATTCAGGCTACCTGATTGTTTGTTTTGGGTTGCTTTTACCCATGGTCCTAACTCAGCAAAGATGGCAATGGCGATGGGTTGCAGCTTTCGAGCTTTTCTTAGTAGTTATCAATTCTCTGATGACCGGATCCCGCACTACGGTTCTCTCAGAGATACTGTTTCTGTTGGGTTATCTAGTGGCTCAAGGCTTGTCTCGACCTTCAGGTGCCTTGCGCCTGGTTCAACGGATTTTCATGCCGGCTGCGGTGGTTATAGTCGGAATTTTCGTCTGGCTCCGTCCCGCCTTCGAACAATTTCAGCGCCGCGCCGCTCTCAACCAGGACCTATCGGGGCGAATCCTGCAGAACTTCACACAACCGTTTGATTTTATCGGCTACAAAGAGCTGGATGGATACGGCACAGGGGCAACCCATGCAGGAACCCCCTTCCTGCGCAAGATTTTGGATTTACCAGCTAGTGAGCCTATTCCAGTGTATTATGAAGCGGAGATGGGGAGAGTTGCCCTAGAGCTGGGTCCTATTGGCTTCTTCTTGTGGTACGGACTCAGGATTAGTATTAGTATCGCTCTCTGGTTGGTCTTCTGGAGTTTGAAGAGTTCTTTTCTCCGTCAATTAGCACTTGCCGCTTTTTTGATCCAGATGATCCAGCTCAGCAATTTTCTGGTGTTTCACAACACCTTCCCGCTTTACTACTGGTTTCTCAGTGGCTTCGTCTTTCTCCTGCCACAGCTGGAGCGGGTAGAAACTTTGCGATACGAGGAATACTTAGCCCGATAAGATGTCCAAGTTGCGTATTTCATTGGCCCATCCCACCGGTAATCCCTATGCCGGTCATGCGGTGCTGGCTCTGCAGGAAGCCCACCTACTGCATGAAGTCGTTACCAGCTTTGCCTACAACCCACACGGAAAGCTGGCTCGCTACCTCAGCCGGTTACCGGCAAGAATTCGAAACCCCATCAGCCGGGAATTGGGGCGACGGGACTGGATTGCAGGTGCCGGGATCCCAGTCCGCACCCACCCCTGGCAGGAGGTAATGCGAGTTGCACTAGTCAAAACTGGCTTGAGTCATCGTCTGGGACTAGGTCAGCAAGGGCCGATTGACTGGGTCTACGCCTCCCTAGATCGCCATGTTGCCCAGCAGCATCTGAAGCAAGCCAACGCCATCTATGCCTATGAAGACGGCGCAGCGACAACCTTTGCGACAGCTAAACAGCGGGGTCTGCTCTGTTTTTACGACCTGCCCATTCTCTTTTACCGAACCAGCCGTGCGATCCAGGCCGAAGAGGCGGAACGCTTCCCCCAATTTGCCTCAGTTTTGCAAGCGACACGGGAACCGGCCTGGAAGCTGGAGCGCAAAGAGCAGGAGGTTCAGCTGGCCGATCACATTTTTGTCTCATCTGCCTTGGTGCGGAGTTCACTGCTTGAGGCTGGCGTGACTCCTGAGAAGATCAGCGTGATTCCATACGGAGCGCCGGTTGACTATTTTTACCCCCAAGCAAGCCAGGAGAAGCCCTTTCGAGCCTTATTTGTCGGTCGCGTGGGGCCGCGCAAGGGGGTCCATTACTTGCGGCAGGCCTGGCAGGAGTTGCGCCTACCTAAAGCAGAGTTGTGGTTGGTTGGGGTCAATGAATTTCCCGAGGGTTGGCTGGAACAATACCGAGAGCTGCTTCGCCATGTCCCCTCAGTTCCGCACGCGGCTTTGAACCAGTACTACAATTCTGCCAGTGTTTTGGTGCTTCCCTCGCTGGTCGAAGGGTTCGGCATGGTGCTACTCGAAGCCATGGCCTGCGGCATTCCGGTGATTACGACTCCAAATACAGCCGGTCCCGAAATTCTCGTGGATGGGCAGGAAGGATTTATCGTGCCCATTCGGGATGTCGAAGCCCTAAAAGAGAAGCTGGAGTGGTGTTATCAACATCCCTCAGAGCTGGCCGAGATGGGACGCGCTGCGCGACGTCGGGCGGAGCAGTTGTCCTGGAACCTGTATCGCCAGAGGCTGGCGAATCGAGTTCAAGAGATCTGGCACCATCATACGGGTAGCTGACGGTGAAAATAGACGCACCAACCTTCACTGATCAACTCTTATTTCACCTGTGGTTTCCTGATATCTTTGAATTCAAGGGTGGGATCCAGGTTTATTCGGCATTTTTGCTAGAAGCGTTACAAAGCCTGTATCCCGATGCTAGTTATGACGTTTTCTTGAAGCACGATTCTCGTGCATTGGCAGTTTTTCCAGTGCTAGACGCCACCCGATTTCACTTCGCCGGACCTTGGCCTCTATCGTTGCGTACCCTGGTGTTTGCATCCCAAATTCTGGGGTCTGGACTGCGGCAGCGCCCCAATCTAGTTCTAGCCAGCCACCTCAACTTTACCGCTGCCGCAGCCTGGCTGAAACGTCTCAGCGGCGTTCCTTATTGGGCCATCGCCCACGGCGTGGAAGCCTGGGACATTCAGCGCCCTCAATTGCAAATGGCGCTGCAGCACGCCGATCAAATCCTTTGCGTCAGCAGCTATACACGTGAGCGTCTTCTCAAGCAGCAGCTGCTCAATCCAGCCAAAGTTTTCTTGCTACCCAACACCTTTGACGCCAGCCGCTTTCAAATTACCCCAAAACCGCCAGATCTTCTAGAGCGCTACGGCTTACGAGCCGATCAGCCCGTGATTTTGACCGTAGCAAGACTCGACCAGCGCGAGCGCTACAAAGGCTATGACCAAGTCCTGCAAGCGTTACCGGAGATCCGCCAACAGTTGCCAGACGTTCGCTACCTTCTGGTCGGTGAGGGCAGTGATCGTCCCCGCATTGAGCAGTTAGTAACTCGACTCAAACTACAGGACTCTGTGAGCTTGCCTGGTTTCATTGCGGATCAGGAACTCAGCAAGCATTATAACCTCTGCGATCTCTTCGTTATGCCGAGCAAAGGCGAAGGATTTGGGATTGTCTACCTAGAGGCATTGGCCTGTGGAAAACCTGTTGTGGGAGGCAATCAGGATGGTGCGATCGATGCACTCGCTCAGGGAGAATTTGGCGTTCTTGTGAATCCCGATGACCTTGAAGAAATTGCTCGGGTGCTCACGCGGATTTTACAAGGAACCTATGCCCATCCAATCCTGTATCAACCTAAGCGTTTGCGGGAGAAAGTCATCAACGCTTTTGGCTTTGAACAGTTCACGCAAACCCTGGCACAACTCATCCAAATTTCAGGTCTGGGGGTCAGATAGGTGAAAGTTTTACACGTCGTTCCCTCGATCAGTCCCTTGCTTGGAGGTCCCACCCAGGTCGTTCTCAAGCTGGTTAGGACTTTGCGAGAACAAGGGATTGATGCCGAGATCGTCACTACCAACGACAATGGTCCTGATCTGTTAGAGGTGCCGCTGGGCCAGCGGATCGAGTACGAGCAAGTGCCCATTTGGTTTTTCCACCGTTTCTCGCCTCGCTTGAAGGAATTTATCTTTTCTGCGGACTTAACTCGATGGCTCTGGCAATACAGTCGTGACTATGACCTCATCGACAGCCACTATCTATTCTCCTATGCTTCAACCTGTGCCGCAGCCGTTGCTAGATGGCAGGAGATCCCCTACACCGTTCGCACGATCGGGCAACTTGCGCCCTGGGCTTTATCTCAGAGCTGGCTGAAAAAGCAAATTTACGCCTCTGTGATTGAGCGACGTAATCTGAATCGTGCGGCAGTTATCCACTGCACTTCAATCGGCGAGGCCAAGGATGTTCGCAAGTTTGGCATTCAAACGCCCAAAGCTGTGCTTCCCTTGGGAGTGGACTTGCCGATCCTCTGGCCTGAAGCAAAGCAGAAACTCCATGCTCTCTACAGCATCCCGGCCTCAACGCCGATTGTGCTTTTCCTGGCACGCTTGCATCCTAAAAAGCGCCCAGATCTGCTCCTGCGGGCGCTCAGCCAACTAGCAGCTCAAGGCTATGACTTTCATGTGCTTGTAGCCGGTTCAGGCAGTCAGCGTTACAGCACTGAGCTCCAACAATTAATTGCCAGCTTGGGTTTGGCCACTCGCAGCTCTCTGCCCGGCTTTGTCCTGGGACAGGATAAAGACCTGCTGCTTCAGGGCTCGGACATTTTCGTCCTGCCCTCTTTTGCCGAGAACTTCGGCGTGGCGGTGGCAGAAGCCATGGCGGCTGGCCTGCCCGTCGTGATCACACCTGAGGTCCAAATCTCACCGGACATTGCCGCCCAACAGGCGGGGATCGTGGTTGAAGGCGAGGTCGCCCCGCTAGCCCAGGCGCTGGCTCAGCTGCTCACCTCGCCCGAGTTGCGACACCAGATGGGCCAGAACGGCCAGCGCCTAGTCACTAATCAATACACCTGGAGCGCCATTGCGCAGGATCTTGTGCTCCTCTACCAGGCGATCATTGAGCGTAAGCCGCTCCCCGAATCTCTGGTTGTTCCTTGAGCGTTGCCCGGCTTTCCCACTTCTAGCTTTCGAGCAGGTCACTCCATGCACTACTCTCAGCGGCTTCTCCAGCACGGTAACCAGCTGACTCGTCTCGCTCATCACACCCGTTTTAATCTAGTTCTGGAGGCCATCCGTCATACTCAATTCACTCAGGTTCTGGACTACGGCTGTGGCGATGGCTGGTTATTAAAAACCGCTTATGAGCAGAACCTGGTCAGGATAGGGCTCGGGGTTGATGTTGATCCTCTGATGCTATCAACTTGTCAGGAAAGGTTTGCTGGCATTCCTAACTTTCAATTCTGTCAACCTCACGAGCTATCCCAGAAAATACCCGCCAAAAGTTGTGATCTGATCCTTTGCACAGAGACGCTAGAGCATGTTGGGGAACCGAAACGTGTCCTGGAGCAGATGTTGGCCTATAGCCAGCCAGGAGCTCGGATGGTCATTTCTGTCCCCATTGAGATTGGTCCATCCCTGTTGTTTAAGCAAGCAGGGCGCTATTTAGCCAATCTGAAAGGAGACTACGGCTACGAGCGCTATAGTCTCAGCGAGTTGTTTGCCGCCTCAATTCTCTGGGATGCGGATAGCTTTCCTTCGTCTCACTCATCCCAGGCTTCGGCCAGGAGTCATAAGGGATTTGACTATCGAAAAATTGACAAATTGCTTCAACAAAACGTTGTCATAGATCGGCGGATTTTATCGCCTTTCCCCTGGTTCGGCAATCTATTAAACAGCACGATTGTCTGGGTTTGTCACGTAGACAGCTGATGAAGCTCTGTTCTAGAAAGCGAATCCTGATCTCGATTCTGGCGATCTTCGCGGCAGTCGAAATAACCCTGCGGCTTGCGTTTGGCTTGGGCAGCCCGGTCTTGGTTCAGGCCGATCGCCTGACTGGCTATCGGTTTCAGCCCAATCAGCGCTTAGTTCGCTTCGGCCAACGGATCGAATACAATCAGTTTTCTCAGCGCTCCGAGCCGATCACTGTCGAAAAGCCGCAAGGCGTGTGGCGGATCCTGATGCTGGGCGACTCGGTGCTCAACGGCGGCACCCCCACAGACCAAAGCCAGACGATTTCTGAGCTGCTGCGCGAACAATTATCGACCCCCAGGCGACCCGTGCAGGTTCTCAATGCCTCGGCGGGCTCTTGGGGCATTGGCAATCAGCTGGGCTATCTGCGAGCCTTCGGGATGTTTCACAGCGACGCGGTCATTCTGCAAATTGGCAGCTCCGATCTGGTTCAACCGACCAGCACCAGCGCCGTGGTTGGGCGTCACCCGGCCTATCCAACCCACCGCCCGCTGCTGGCGGTGCAAGAAGCCATCACCCGTTACCTCTGGCCCAGACTGCTGGTAGCCTTCGGCTTCACGCCGCCTTCGCTGGACCTGCTCACGCCGACTACTGCACAACCTGATCAGCAATTCCAGCAGAACCTGCGCAGCTTGGTAGCGATCGTGGCCTTGGTTCGGGCTCAGAACACCGCCGTCTGGGTTCTGTTCACCCCGAATCTCAACGATCTGGTGCCGACCCCAACCCAACCGGCGCACAAAGGCGAATTCCTGCAGGCGCTGACCTCTTTGCGGGTGCCGGTGCTGGATACTCACGCCGCTTGGTCAGCGCTGCCAACGGCCACGGTCACCCCTTATTTTCGAGACAGCATCCATCTGAACGCGGCGGGCAATCAGGCTGTGGCCAACCTGCTGCGGCAGAAACTCTGCGCTGAGCCATTGCGCTCGGCCTGTTGAGCGATTGAGCGGTTGCGCTGGGCGGACAGGTCCGCTATGGTTCAGTCTTGGCTCTGGGTACAGCATTGGGACGGCTGGAGCACCGCCTTCCTGCGCTGCCTAGGCGCTTGCGCTAGATCTCCTGAAGTGCTCATGCCCCGCCTACGTCTGTTGACTGTACTGCTGTTGTGTTTTGTCGGCTCTGCAATCGCGATCAAGTTCTGCTCCCAGCCAGATCAGACGCCGCAGGCAATTCTGGTGTTGGGCGGCGAACCCCAGCGCGAAGACTTCGCCGCACTCTTCGCCCAGCGGCATTCAGATCTGCCGGTCTGGGTCTCTTCAGGCACCAATCCGGAGTACTCGGAGTGGGCGTTCGGCCAGGCCGGGGTTGCCGCTCAGCGTGTGCAGCGCGATTATCGAGCCGTCGATACGGTGACTAACTTCACCACCCTGGCCGTGGCGCTGAAAGCCGAGGGCATCCAGAGCGTGTACCTGGTGACCTCGGACTACCACATGCCGCGTGCGCGGGTGATTGGCGAGATCGTGTTGGGCAGTCAGGGAATTGAGTTTGAGCCGATTCCTGTGCCCACGCAACGGTCGCCGGAGCCAGTGGTCAAAACGGTCCGCGATGGCGTCCGCGCTCTAGTGTGGCTGCTTACAGGGCACACAGGCTCGACCCTACACCTGCTCAAGGGGAAATAAGCACCTTCCTCAACCATTAGGAGGATTGCAAACTCACTTGGGCAAGCTAAAGCAACAATCTTCAGGGCGTATACAGAGACAAAAAAGTTGATCTCAATGACCACTAGGCCAACACTTGACGGGCACTTGTGCTAGGCTCTGTCGTTACTAATCCCCTGTTGAGTTAACGAATTTTTGTCAAAGGATTTACGCCTAGAGGAGTGTCCTGAATGAGCCTTGAAGCTGAGGAAAAGGCCATCCGGCTGCCCAGCGATTGGACGGAGACGAGCGAGAAACCACTCTCCGTCCCTTCTGTTTATGCGAGAGATGGAGCGCATCACGCCGTTAGCCCCCAGCTCAGCTTGACGATCATCACTCAATTCTTTCCGCCCGATTTTGCCCCGACCGGACAGTTGATCTCTGAACTCGCAGTCCAACTCGCCAAACTGGGGATGCAGGTTCATCTGTTCACCAGTCAGCCGAGTTACGCCTATGACCAAGACCGAGCGCCCGCTCGCCAACAGTTGCTCGAAAACGCGCCCGGCAGCGTCAACTTACGCCGGACGCGGGCGGCCCGTCTCTACCCCCATCGCATCCGGGGCAAGGCGATCAACGGCCTGCTCTTTTTCGTGCGGGCGGCCCTGCACCTGCTGCGCCACCGCCCTACTTCTGGCAAGCTTCTGCTCACCTCGGCTCCGCCCTACCTGCCGATTCTCGGCTGGCTGCTGCACCGCCTCGGCGGCCCGGCCTACACCGTCCTCATCTACGATCTCTACCCCGATGTCGCAGTGCAGCTCAACGTCGTGGATCGTCGCCATCCCCTGGTCCGGATCTGGGACTGGCTCAACCGCCAGGTTTGGCGACAGGCGGAGCACGTGATTGTGCTCAACACAGCCATGCGCGAGCGGCTATTGGCACGCTGCCCAGAGTGCGCCGACCGGATCACCACGATCCACAACTGGGCCGATCCAGAGTTCATTCGCCCCTTGCCCAAGCAGGCCAATTGGTTTGCCCGCACCCACCAGTTGGAGCGCGAGTTCACAGTCCTCTACTCGGGCAACATGGGCCGTTGCCATGACCTGGAGACGATTCTAGAGGCGATGGCGCTGCTGGCCGACCAGCCGATTCGCTTTGTGTTCATCGGCGATGGTGCCCAGGGCAAGCGAGTGCGGCAGGCCCTGGAGCAGTGCCGCTCGGGGCAGTGCCTCTGGCTGCCCTATCAGCGCCGCGCCGTGCTGCCCTACTCGCTCACCTGCGGCGATCTATCGCTGGTGAGCTTGGTCGCGGGGGTCGAGGGGGCGGTGGCTCCGAGCAAGCTCTATAGTCTGTTGGCCGCCGGACGACCGATTGCAGCCATCTGCGAGCCGGGGTCCTATCTGCGCGAGCTGCTGCGGCTGGGCGGCTGCGGCGACGCCTTTGCCAATGGCGATGGCGCAGGGCTCGCAGCCTACATCCAGCAGCTCAGCGAGAACCCCCAACAGACGCAGCGACTGGGACAAGCCGCACGGGCTTACCTGCTCGAGCACTTCACCCCCGAGCGCTGCGCCCGTCAGTATTTCCGGGTGCTCCAGAACCAGCTCAGTCCCGATTGACCGGCGAGCTTGGGCCGTGGCGCTCAAAACACCAACGCCGCAGTGCCGAACTCGGGCCTTGGCGTCAAAGGCTCCAAGGCTGAGGCTCATGCCTCGGGTCGTGGCGAAAACGGCTCGCAGTCTGGGGCTGAATGCTCGGCAGTCGCAGCCGATGGCTCGCAGCCCGGAGCACAGAACTCGGCGATCGGAGCCTGCGGCGGCAACCTTGGCGTGAGCAACCGGAGACAGCGAGCTGAGCGGCTGGGTGGCTTGAAACTGCCGCTGAGGCGTGCGGGAAGCCCGTGATTGTGGCAACCTGGGAAAACAAAACCTGCCCGCTTCAGGGGCGCTCCTGATCAGCCCTCGCCCGCTGCCGGACCTATGAGCCTTGATATCCGGGTCATCACCGCACCTGATTGGGGAGCCCGGCCCCCCAAGAGCGCCTCAGCGCCCACCACGCCCCAGTACGTCGTGATCCACCATACGGCGACCCCTATCGTCTCCGAAGGCACTTCGACCGGGGCCAAGACGCTAGCGCGGCAAATCCAGGACTACCACATGGATAAGCTGGGCTGGGTGGACTCAGGACACAATTTCCTCAACACCAGCGGCGGTTTCTTGCTGGAAGGGCGGCACGGCTCCTGGGAGGCAGCCCAGCAGGGCAGATCGGTGAAGTCAGCGCACGCAGGCTCGCCGATTGGCAACGAATCGCCCGGCATCGAGAACGAAGGCAACTTCACGACCAGCAGCATGAGCCAGGCTCAGTGGACCGAGCTGGTCAGCCTCTGCACCTATCTCTGTCGCGTCTGCCGGGTAGACCCCAACCGCATTGTCGGCCATCGCGATTTCGTGGCGACCGAGTGTCCAGGGCAATGGCTCTACGCTCAGCTGCCTCGGCTACGCCAGGAGGTCCGCGCCAAGCTCAAAGAAGTCGTCGAGCCGCCCAAGCCGAACCCTAAGCCGATTCCTGACCCCGGCCCGACCCCAGCCCCGTTGCCAGTGCCATTGCCAGTGCCAGTGCCAGCCCCCGGCCCCTCGGGCACTCGCTGCTATAGCCGCTACAATGTGCGGCCCGGCGACAGCCCCCGGCAAATCGCCAAGCAGTTTCTGGGCAATGCCGAGCGCTGGCAGGAGATCTTAAGTAGTTCGGGGGTGCGTCTGAACGACAGCACCCGCCTGCAGCCCGGCGACCTGCTGTACCTCCCCGCCGATACCTATCGGGCCTATATGCTCGCCGCTGGCGACACCCTGCGCGGCATCGCCAAACGCGAACTCGGCGACGCTGAACGCTGGCAGGAGCTGCGCAGCACCGAGGGCGACCCCTTCAGCGAAGCCCAGGCCGCCCGGCTGGGCGTCGGCACCCTACTCTGTCTGCCTAGCACTGCTCCTCCTGTCCCACCCACACCCGTTCCCATCCCCGTTCCCGTTCCCATCCCTGCACCCACGCCAGCTCCCCCGTTGGACGCGCAGGGACTGGCGCTGCTGGCGCAGGTGCCTCTGTCTTTGCAGTCGTACGCCAAACAGAGCCTGCCGTACATCCTGGCGGCGTTGACTCAATATCAGGTCACCAATGCCAACCACATCGCCTATGTGGTCGCCACTGCCGAGCACGAATCCAATCTGGGGCGCTGGCTGGAAGAACTGGCCGACGGCAGCCAATACGAAAACCGTCCCGACTTGGGCAACAGCCAAGCTGGCGACGGCTCGCGCTTCAAAGGCCGGGGCTATGTACAGATCACCGGTCGCTTGAACTACCAGAAGTACACCCAGATCCTGGGCGTGGACCTGGTCAAGGACCCCAGCCTGGCCACCCGCCCCGATTTCGCAGCTGCAATCCTGGTGCATGGCATGTTCACCGGCGGCTTCACCGCCTACAAACTGGTGGATTTTGACCAGCCGGGCGGGGCTTACGATTTCATTAATGCCCGCCGCATCGTCAACGGCCTCGACCGAGCCGAGGACATCGCCCAGCGAGCACTCGTCTACCGCCGTGCCCTGGCAGGAGGTGCCCCCATCGACCCCAATGTCCCGCCAGGATCCAAAACCGTCTACCGGCTGCTAGTTCCCCGCTATGACCCTCGGACCCTGAGCCAGGCGCGTAAACTGGCTGCCGACGCCTTTGAGCGCAGCTTCAACGGCCAGCCCTACATCCAGGTCGCCTCCTTCTTCGACCCTCAGCTCGCTGAGCAGAAACGCGGCCAGTGGCTGGCCGACAACTTCCCCGGCGCGGTGCTTGAGACCGCGACCATTCGCGCTTGAGCGCGCTCAAGCACCCAAAATCAGACCGCTGCGGGGCGGCAGCTTCACTAACCACTGTCCTCCCCAGACCAGATGCGCCTGGCCGGGTCCGTAGAGCACCTTCAGAGGCATGAGCAAGTCGGACTCGACTGCAAAGCTGGCTTCCTGGGGCTCCAGTGCCGCATTCACCGCGATGATCAGCCGGTCGTCGTCCTGGATGCGGGCGAAGCAGTAAACCTCCCCCTGAGCATAGAGCAGGCGATAGGCCCCCGTGCGTAGCGCTGGATGGGCGTGGCGCAGTGCAATGAGGGCGCGGTGATAGTTCAACACCGCTTGGTCCCACTGTTCTGGGCGCGGAAAGCCCCGCCGGGAATCGGGGTCCAGATCACCGGGCAACCCCACTTCATCACCGTAGTAGATGCTCGGCGCACCCGGAGCGGTCAGCAACAACAGCGTCGCTAGCTCGACTGTAGGCTTGTCGCCGCCCACGATGCCCAGTAGCCGCGCCGTGTCATGGCTGGCCAGCAGATTGAGCTGAGTCAACTGGATCTCCCAGGCATAGAGGTCTAGGAGCACAGCGATTTTGTCGGCATAGCCGCGCGCATCCAGAGGCGGGAACGGCTCATAGCTGCGGTCTTTCACTAGGTCGATAATCACCCGATGGCCACCCGTAAACGCAATCGTGGGGGCCGTAAATAGATAATTCATCACGCCATCAAACTGGCTGCCATCAAGCCACGGTTGCGCGTCCCGCCAAATTTCCCCCACGATGTAGGCTTCGGGATTAATCGCCTTCACCCGCTGCCGAAATTCCTGCCAGAAACCGGGAGCCGTAACGCAATTAGGAACGTCTAACCGCCAGCCATCAATACCAATTTTGAGCCAGTGCTCGGCGATGCGCATAATGTACTCGCGCACCTCGGGGTTATCGGTGTTGAAACGGGGTAAGGCCCGATTATTATCCCAGCCTTCATAGTTAGCAGGCTTTGAGCCATCGTAGGCAGACAGCGGCCAGCCGTGGATTGTGAACCAGTCTAGCCAGGGCGAAAACGGCCCATTTTCTAAGATGTCGTGAAAATAGAAAAAGCCTCGGCTCGCATGATTGAACACGCCGTCCAGCACGACTTTGATATTGCGGTGATGGGCCGCCGCCAGCAGTTCCTCAAAGGCTTCGTTGCCGCCTAGCAGAGGATCGACTCGATAGTAATCATGGGTGTGGTAGCGATGGTTACTGGCCGACTGAAAAATCGGTGTGAAGTAAATGGCAGTGATGCCCAAATCTGCCAGGTAGTCCAATTTTTCCACCACACCGAGCAGGTCACCCCCCTTATATCCCTGGAGGGTTGGTGGGCCTTCCCAGCTCTCAAAGCTGGTACGCGGCGACAGGCGGGGGCTCTGGGCGAAGCGATCTGGAAAGATCTGATAAAACACCGCGTGTTTCACCCAATCGGGCGTCTGGATGGACTGAGTTTGACCGCCGATCATGGGCGCTAAACCTCCTGCATCGATTTCTAGCCAATGGTAAGGTCTAATATGAATCGTGAATTTATGAAAGGTAAAGTGGGGGTTGTCCCAGCATGGGTTTGCTAGTTAATCACGATGGGATGATTGGGCCCACAGCAGCTGTGTCGGTCCTGGACCGAGGGTTTCTGTACGGCGACAGCATCTACGAGGTGGTGCGGACCTTCAGCGGCAAGCTATTTGGCTTGCAGGAGCACCTCGACCGTCTGCGCCAATCGGCAGCCTACCTCTACCTGGACATTCCCTGGAGCGACGAGCAGATCCGCACGGAGGTCGAGCGCACCCTGGAGCAGGCGGCTAACGCTGAGTCTTATGTGCGCATCGTGGTCAGCCGGGGCGCGGAGGCAGAAATCAGCCTGCTGCCTGGCGACACCCTTCAGCCCAGCCTGATCATCATCGTGCGCCCGATTGACCCCGAGGCAGTGCTGCCGGAGAAAGGTCTTCGCCTGCGCTTGGTGCCGCGCCTGCGCACGGATCAGAGCGCCCTAACCCCAGCGGCCAAAACGGGCAACTATCTCAACAACATCTTGGCTCTGCTCGAAGCGCAACAGAGCGGCGCAGACGACGCCCTGCTGCTCAACACCAGGGGCGAATTGACCGAGGCCACCACTAGCAATCTCTGGCTGGTGAGTCAGGGCGTGGTGCGTACGCCGGTAGTCGAGGCAGGCATCCTGCACGGCATCACACGCTATTTCCTGCTGCGGCTCCTGCACGATCTCAACATCCCGCACGAAGAGGCGATCTTGATGCCTGCGGACCTGTGGTCGGCGGAGGAAGCTTTTCTCAGCTCCTCCGTGCGCCTGCTGGCTCCGGTGGCACAGATCGATGACTATCTGCTGCCTAAATGCCCTGGCCCTCTGACCCGCACACTCTGGCAGGGCCTACTGGATCTCATGCAGGAGCACAGCGCCCAGCAAGCTTGAGCTGGAGTTGCCTGAAAGCCCTCCCAACGCTTACGATTCAAGGGGCGCCGATGTGGCTCAGTGGTAGAGCACTCGATTCGTAATCGAGCGGTCGTGGGTTCAAATCCCACCATCGGCTTTGTGGTTGGCCTCAGTCCTTATAGGCGTGACAGGCGTGGGTGATAAAAACCCGGAAATGGGGGGCGTTTGCCCCCCAAACCCCCCACTGGGGGACGAAGCGCCTCCCCCAGACCCCCTGCGCAAGGGGCTGCCTGGTTGAAACACGAGGCTCGGGTTGTGCTGGCGACTTGAGCTGGGAACTCCAGATGTCAAGTCTGGAACTCGCGGGTGACGGCTCGCCACTCGGACTTTGTCGCTCGAAGCTCGGTCAGTCCAGCCTCAAGCTCCAAAGGTCGAGCCCAAAACTCGACTCATCCGGCCTAGAACTCGGACCTTGGAGTTCAAGGCTCGGCTCGCCAAGCTTAGGGCTCCGAGGGTGCACAACCAAGCTGGAAGGCTGGAGTTGAGAAGTCGGTGGATTGTGCCAGAAGCCTTAATCCTGGGTGGCTGTAAAGAGGGCAGTATCTTAGCTTTGGTTGTAAGCTCTTAGAAATTCCTCCCGGGAAACGCCAATCTGTGTACAGATAGCTCTCAATGTACCGCTTTTGATTTGCACTTGGTTAGGCATGACCAACGGAGTTTGGGTTCCATCTGGATTATCTCTTGCCATCACGATATGTTCTCGCTCACGAATCATAATGTTCTAATCACTCCTTTTTGGGAGCATCTACTGGGAATTTTGCCATCAGATTGCAATGCCAGCTTCAGCAATAAAAACCTCTACAGGAGGAGCATCTTCTAGAGCTTCTTTTCCAAAAACATTGATGTAGCAAGAGATTGCTGATTTGACATCTGCTAAAGCTTCTTCGTATGTTTCTCCTTGTCCAACAATTGCGCCTACGATACCGATGGGGTAGGCCACATATTCGTCAGAATGCTTTTCGATGACTATCTTGAACTGTCTCACTGCTTTTCTATTACTGATAGGAGTGCTGATGTAGCAATTATATCGCAAACCGCAATTGCTCCCCCGACAACCTTGCGATCTAACAACAAACATCACCAGTGGCAAGCACCCCAAAATGAGTCAGCAATTGCCAGTTTGTCTAGTGCACGCGCATTATGAGGGGACGAGCGGGAGGGAGAGCTGCTAGACTCAAGCTCAAGGCTCGGAGGGTTTCGAATACTTGTTTTAATATTCTTAAAATCATTAACCTTCAATCTAAGCTGATCTGCATTTAGTTTGCGAGCTGAAATGTCCAGATCTCTAAAGCTTCCAGTTCGCAAGAACATGCTATTTAGATGCGGAACAGCTTATTCTCTGATTTTCCGAAGCATTTATTTTAGAGGTGTTGCGAAATAAATCGACCACGCTACGTTTAGGGTCAAATAGGGTCAAAGGCGACGAGATCTCCCTGGGCACTACACTAGCCACAGCGTACCTCAGCTATTCCACACGTCTTTTAGTTTGCTCAGCATTTAATTTACTGCGAAAATCTGAGTCAAAGATAGCAGATTCCCAGTTTTTAGCTTTAAGAAACTTCAAGGGATCTAGATTTTGCGCACTTGTAAAGTCAGCTTTTGTAAGGTCAGCTTCTGCAAGGTCAGCTTCAAGTAGATTGGCCTTTTGAAATTTGGCTTTCTCAAGTTTTGCACCAGACAAGTTGGCTTTAAATAAATCGGCATCTTGGAAATTAGCAAGGCTAAGCCAAGCCTTCTGTAACTGAGCCCCTCCCAAGAATGCATTCTGCAGATTAGCTGAAGCCAGCTGAGCCCCTTGAAGTTTACATGAAAGTAACCTAGCCTTAGATAAATCAGCTCCCTGAAGCATAGCTTTGGAGAGATTACTTTCAGACAGATTGGCTTCCTGAAGTTTAGCTCCCAGCAATTTAGCTTCTTGCAACTGCGTTCTAAACAACCGAGCTTCTCGAAGATCAGCGTCTTGAAGATCAGCTTCTTGAAGTTGAGCACTTTCGAGATTGACCCCCTGGAGTTTGGCTTCCTGAAGACTTGCCTTTCTCAGGTCAATACCAGCTAAATAGGCTTTACTAGCAGTTAGGCCTCTTAACGAAACACCATCTTTATTCAAATCTTCGAGAGCTTGGATTCTTCCACCACTACCTGTTTGATCTAATGCAGAGTTGACAACTCGCCAAGCTTCATATTGTGTTCGCTTCTTTTCGAGCTTTATATTTTCACTTCGTTTAGGGATTTCCTTCATAAAGGTAATAATTGCTATGAGGAGACCTAATTTGCTCAAAAGATCAAGTATTTTTAAGAAGGCCAATGTTTCAAGCCAGGTAGCCAAATTCGGCAATACACCTTTTGTTTCAAAAACAAAGATCACTATAATTAGTAAAAAAAATAAAATATTCCAAGCATTATTTTTAATAAAAATCTCTAAAACTCTTGTAAGATTAGAAATGCATTTTTGCCCAATCTTGTAATCTTGTATTGCTTCCTTATTCTTGGTTGATTCATTTGACATAACATCAATCTTTAAACTGTAGAGCAGGTCCCTCAATGCCCTTCCAATCATTGGGCAACACTGTTCCTTCGGAGGAAGATACTGCTATGAAAGCAATTGGAGTATAAATAAGCCCAGACTCCAGCCTAAAAGGGCTTCTAGGCTCAAGAGCATCACAAGAATAATTCAACGTGGCCCTGTAACTATGTTGATTGGGAAATGTCTCTAGCTTTACACTGCCAATAGTAAACGACGCTCCAGGAGCATATGGCGAGACAGCAAAAGTGATTTCCATTGACAATTTTGAAGACAGTAATTTTTCCGATCCACTACCACTGAACTGTATATCTACGCTTAAAACGAAAGGCTCGTTTTTGCTGAGGGTAGTGGTGGAAGTGGAAGTGGAATCAAATCCGACAACATGGAGATTTGAGAGTTTGCAGTTCCAGGAGTCTACTTTATTCTCAAGATCACTTCTATCCATCAAAAGCCCCTTCATAACTTAACTAATCACGAATTAGCTGGCTCCGCACAGGGTCCCTACACTCGTAGTTCAAGAGCGCCTGCGAGTCTGACAACACCCAGGAAGCGATTGGTGAAGTTAGACAGAGCACCCTCCGCTTATTTCTCCCTCAAGGGGGATTAGACAGAGCTGAGTTCTACCGAACACTTCTGCCTTGTAGCTTTAGACAGACTTACCTCCGCATCTCACTTCACATTACATTACTCCCGGCTGGGAGGATTAGGCTAAAAACTTTAGCAAATCTTCATGGGCGACACGCCGCTTTGGTCTGCATGATTTAGTACCTATGCACTATTCAGTCTCCTGACATCCTGGAATATAACCTCGCCCTCAGAAACTCTTGGATCAGGTTCGGGATCGATAATCCTTCACCATAGCCGCGATGACTGCAACTAGGTAGTCAGACAGGCAACTCATCAGAAGCGCCCCACTGTCAGGTTTTGGGGCTCACACGCCCTAGTCGTGGGCAACACCTCCAAGTGTCTGAGCGAATCCTGCCTGGGCTGCGCTCTGGACGTTTGCACCTAGGGCTCATGAGAAAGCGTTTGCCCTCGACGAGTAAGTGTTTGCCCTTAACCACAAAGCGTTTACCCCAAACGAGTAAACATTCGCGTCAATCAGAAAGCGTTTGCCCTCAACCAGTCAGCATTTGCTGCAAACCAGAAAGTGTTTGCCCTCGACGAGTCAGTATTCACGTCAACCAGAAAGCGTTTGCCCTCAACCAGTAAACGTTTGCAGCAAACCAGAAAGCGTTTGCCCTCAACCTGTGAGCGTCTGACCCGGTGAACGAATGGCGCAAAGACGCCAGCCTGCTTGATGACCCGCGTCCTGCTTCAGCTCAACCCCTAGAGGCCCCCTTCCCCCGAGTTCGAGGGAAGGGGAGGCAAGTTCTCAAACCCCTGTCCTTGCCTCC
>JANNOU010000015.1:0-24418 GCA_031399305.1 Leptolyngbya sp. SOY_34_metabat_272 | reverse complement strand
TAACCATTCCCCGACAACTCCCAACCCTTTGCCGACAACCCCCTAACCACTCCCCGACAGCCCCCAACCTTTTGCCGACAACCCCTCAACTACTTCCCGACAACTTGCACGGAAGCCTTGGGGGTCTGGCGGCATCTACCTTGTACCTCTGCCGTGTATGTACCGCGTCTCGCATTCTTCTAGCTCTGGAACTTCAGAACTGGGGGCCAATCGCCTCGCCCTGCGGTTCGATGGCGGGCGCTTACTACTGAGCCTACCGCCAGGAGAAAGTCTGCCGGCGGCGTTTGAGCCCTACTTTGTGCCCGACCCTCGCTTGCCAGGCTGCTGGAGTAGCGAAGCCTTTCTCTATCGCACAGTGCGCGACCAGTTAGCTGACGCGCTGATCGATGACGCGGCACCGCTGGCTATCGCGCCCTACCAGGTGGACCTGAGCGTGTTACTGCCGCCGGGAGCCAGCCTGCACAACTATCAGGAGCGGGCGATTGAAGCCTGGTGGCAGTCGGGCGGGCGGGGCCTTGTGGTTGCACCCACGGCGGCGGGCAAAACGGCGATCCTGGCAGCGGCGATTGCTCGCTGTCAGCAGCAGACCTTGGTGGTGGCCCCCACAATTCCGCTGGCGCAGCAACTCTACAGCCAACTGCGGCAGGCGGTCGATGTGCCGGTGG
Source organism: Leptolyngbya sp. SOY_34_metabat_272 (assembly GCA_031399305.1). Classification (GTDB taxonomy): domain Bacteria; phylum Cyanobacteriota; class Cyanobacteriia; order FACHB-261; family FACHB-261; genus FACHB-261. The sequence goes on along the minus strand of JANNOU010000015.1, from coordinate 23,753 downwards.
GCCTATTCCTGACCCATGCCAAAGAGATCCAGCCAATCACCGTCACCACCTACCACTCCGCGCCCTTCTTGCATCGCGAGTATGGGCGGCGCTGGGGCCTGATCCTGTTCGACGAAGTGCATCACCTGCCGGGTCCCAGCTTCCAGCTCACCGCCCGCATGGCCGTCGCCCCCTACCGCCTGGGCGTCACCGCCACCCCCGAGCGCGACCCCGGACGCGCCGCAATCTTGCACGAGTGCGTGGGACCGGTGGCCTACACGGTCACCCTGGCCGAACTGCAGCAGGTCGAGGCAATCGCCCCCTACCTGATCTCGCAGATCGAAGTAGACCTCACCGAACCCGAACGCGACCTCTACGAACGCTCCCAGCAGCAGGTCAATCGCTTTATTGAGCACCACAACATCACGCCTGACCGCAACCTGGGCTACTTTGAACCCCTGCGCCGCCTGTCCTGGAAGTCTCAGGAGGGCAAAGGCGCATTTCAGGCCTATCGACAGATGCGTCAGGTGGCGGAGCGCTGCGAGCAGAAATGGGAAGTGCTGCGCCAGTTGTTACTCAAGCACGCCGACGAAAAGGTCCTAATCTTCTGCCCCGGCAAGGCCGAAGCCTACCGCCTCAGCCAGGAGTATCTGATCCCTGCGATCACCTCCGACTTCGCCAACCCAGCCAAACGCGAAGAACTGCTGGATCTGTTTCGCTACGGCGCAGTCAAGGCGATTGCCGCTGTGGAAACTCTGGACGAAGGCGTCTCCATCCCCCAAGCCTCCGTGGCAATTTACCTGGCGGGCTCCGGCCAAAACCGGCAGATGGTGCAGCGCTTGGGCCGTGTTCTACGCAAGGCCGAAGGCAAAGAGATGGCCATGTTCTACGAGATCATCGCCGCCGACACCGTAGAGGTGAAAAAGTCGGCCCGCCGCCGCCAAGGCCTCGGCGAGGAGCAGCCGTTTCAAGGCAGCTTGTTTTAGGGCTAGTGTTGCTCGGATCTAATGATGTGCAGGTCGGTGTGCGTGAGCAGGGGCATGAGCTTATAGACCAGTGAGCCCTTGAGCAGCATCTCCCAACGCGAGCGCTTGGACTCGCCGAGCACCACATGCGTGATGTGCTGCGCCTGGACCACTTCAGCAATGACGCGGGCAACGTCGGTGCCCTCCACGCGCAGGAACCTGCCGCCGAACTCCTGCGTGAGCTTCTCGCAGGTCTCCACGCTCAGGGCCTCCTCGCGGTTAAGAAAGCGATTGGAGGGGTGCACAAACAGAGTGTAGAGTTCGCCATCAAGGCGGGCGGCCAGACGCGCCCCCTGGCGCAGCAGTTGCACCGACTTGGCATAGGTGGAGATGCACACCAGGATGCGCTCGTGGATACCGGTGAACTCAGCCTCGTTGACATTGCCCGCCTGGTAGTCCTCTTCGACTCGGTCGGCAACCGTGCGCAGGGCCAGCTCGCGTAGGGCGATCAGGTTGCTGCGCTTGAAGAAGTTAGTCTGGGCTTGCGGCACTTTATCGAGGGCGTAGATCTTGCCCTCGCTGAGGCGCTCCTCCAGGGTTTCGGGCGTGATGTCGACGACGACCACTTCGTCGGCTTCATCCAGGATGCGGTCGGGGATCCGCTCGCGCACCAGTACACCGGTGATCCGCGCCACAATATCGTTGAGGCTCTCCAGATGCTGTACGTTCACGGTCGAGAACACCGAAACGCCTGACGCCAGCAAGACCCCCACATCTTCACAGCGCTTCTGGCGCACTGAGCCGGGTACGTTGGTATGTGCCAGCTCATCGACCAGCACCACCTGAGGGCGACGCTGTAGGATGGCCTCGGTGTCCATCTCCGGTAGCGTTCGCCCCTGGTAGGCGATTTGGGCCAGGGGGACGGCTTCAAGCCCTTCGGCTTTGAGGGCGGTCTCGCGTCTGCCGTGGGTTTCCAGGACGCCGATCACCACGTCGAAGCCTTCGCGCCTGAGGCACTGCGCTTCCTCTAACATGCGGTAGGTCTTGCCGACACCGGGAGCCATGCCGAGGAAGATCTTGTGCTTGCCTTGCTTGCACTGGCCGTTGCTCATGATCTTGCAAGGTTCATGGTGAATCGGCATGGGTGCCGAGGGCTGGGTCGCAGATAGCTGACTGCCGATAATCATGGTTCGCGCAACTGCTCCAGAGCAAGGTTCAAGCGCAACACGTTCACACCTGGCTCACCAAAGATGCCCAAGAACCGCCCCTCGGTGAACCGGTCGATCAACTGGCTGAGCTGCTCAGACGAGAGGGTGCGGGCGCGAGCGATACGGGCGATCTGATTGCGAGCAGCCTGCAGGCTGATGTGGGGGTCGAGGCTGGAGCCAGAGGTATAGACCAGGTCAGCAGTGGGCTGGATGCCCGCCTCGCGCCATTGCTGAACGGCTTCAGTCACCCGTTTGGTCAGGTCTGGGTTGCTGGGGGCCAGGTTGCTCGCGCCGGACACGCCGGTGGTCTGGCCGACGTTTTCGGGATCTCGCTCGGCGGTTGTGAAACTGCTGTAGTTGCTGGTGCTAGGGCGACTATTGAAGTAGCGCTCGGAGGCAAATGCCTGGCCGATCAGGGCGCTACCAGCAGCGTTGCCTACTTCGGTGGTTGGTGCGCCGTTGCCAGCGAGGAGGTTGCCGTTGGCCTGAATCGGAAACAGCACCTGACCCAGCAGGGTCATCGCCAGCGGATAGAACACGCCCACCACGATCCAAAAGGCGGCGCTCATGCGGATAGCCGTGCCCAATTCCCGCGAAACTGTCATGACTAAAAGGCCTCCGGCTTAAACATCACGTAGAACAGGTAAACCGAGAGCCCGATCGTGGTCAAGGCCAGCAGCCCCACCCAAATCGAGGTGCTCAACGAGAGCGCCCCGCCTGAAGCGGCCCAGACCCCCGGAGCCAACAGTCCATCCGCCAGGACAATCAGCAGCGTCCCAGCGAGCAGCCGGTCTTTTCGCCATAGGGTCCGCAGTGACTCCCCTAGTCTCCCAATTCTGGGGGGAATCGGCTGCTTCTCTCCCCGAGCTCGGCAGGCTGGAGCAGCCTGATTCAGATTTTTTCGCTTCATCTTGAGTCTCCTTAAGCCAGCCCAATGGCGGCGACAACCAGGTCGATTAGCTTGATGCCGATGAAGGGCATGATCACGCCGCCCAGCCCGTAGATCAAGATATTGCGCTGCAGCAGCTCATCGGCGGTGAGCGGACGGAACTCGACGCCGCGCAGGGCCAAGGGGATCAGCGCCGGGATGATCAGGGCGTTGAAGATCAGAGCGCTGAGCACCGCCGACTGAGCGCTGGCTAAGCCCATGACGTTCAGGCTACCGATGCCCACGCTTGCGAACATGGCTGGGATGATCGCGAAGTATTTGGCCAGGTCGTTGGCAATGCTGAAGGTGGTTAGTGCGCCGCGCGTAATCAACAACTGCTTGCCGATCGTAACTACATCGATCAGTTTGGTGGGGTCGGAGTCGAGATCGACCATGTTAGCGGCTTCTTTGGCGGCTTGGGTGCCGGAGTTCATGGCCACGCCGACGTCGGCCTGGGCCAGGGCAGGGGCGTCATTGGTGCCATCTCCAGTCATGGCCACCAGCTTGCCCTGGGCCTGCTCCTCCTGGATCACCCGAATTTTGTCCTCGGGCGTGGCTTCGGCGACGAAGTCATCGACCCCGGCTTCAGCGGCGATCACGCTGGCGGTGATCCGGTTATCGCCGGTGATCATCACGGTTTTGATGCCCATACGCCGCAGTTGGCCAAAGCGCTCGCGGATGCCCGACTTGATGATGTCTTTGAGGTGGATCACGCCGTAGAGTTCGCTGTCCGTGCAGACTGCGAGGGGCGTGCCGCCCTGCCGCGACACGGCTTCGTAAGCTTCATCAAGTTGGGAGGTGGTGACGCCGCCGCGCGAGCGCACAAAGCCTTTGATAGCGTCCACCGCGCCTTTGCGCACCTGGCGACCGTCGGGTAAGTCGGTGCCGCTCATGCGGGTGCGGGCGGAGAACTCCACGCCGGTCGCCAGCTCAGCGTCGAAGTCTACCCGCGCGCCCAGTTGCCCAGCTAAGCGCACGATCGATTTGCCCTCGGGGGTGCTATCAAAGATGCTGGCGGCCAGGGCAAACTGGGCCATTTCCTCCAGGCTATGGCTGCCGACCGGGATGAACTCGTCGGCCAGCCGGTTGCCGATCGTGATCGTGCCGGTTTTGTCGAGCAGTAGGGTACCGATGTCGCCGCAGGCTTCGACCGCACGGCCCGAGGTGGCAATCACGTTGAACTGCGCCACCCGGTCCATGCCTGCAATGCCGATTGCCGACAGCAATGCGCCAATGGTGGTGGGGATCAGAGCGACCAGCAGCGCTACCAGGGTGGCAATGCTTACCGGCGCACCCACGTAGGCGGCGATCGGCGGAATCGTGGCCACCACCACCAGAAACACCTGGGTGAGCACAGCCAGCAGCACGGTCAGCGCCACTTCGTTGGGGGTTTTCTGGCGCTCTGCCCCTTCGACCAAGGCGATCATGCGGTCGAGGAAGCCCTGGCCAGGATCGGCGCTGACCCGGATGATCAGATAGTCGGAGACCACGCGCGTGCCGCCGGTGACCGTACTGGCGGTGTCGGAGCCCGACTCCTTGAGCACGGGCGCGGACTCGCCGGTAATCGCCGACTCATCGACAGAGGCCACGCCTTCGATCACTTCGCCGTCTACGGGGATCATCTCGCCTGCGCGCACGATGATCAGGTCGCCCCGGCGCAGCTCGGTCGAGCTGACGTCCTCGAAGCGACCATCTGGGGCGGGGGCCGATTCGAGCAGGCGGTGGGCGCGGGTTTCGGTCTTGGTGGAGCGCAACGAATCGGCTTGGGCTTTGCCGCGCCCTTCGGCTACCGCCTCGGCGAAGTTGGCAAACAGCACAGTGAAGAACAGGATCACCGCGAGCGTCGTGTTGTAGAGCCGGACGTTGTCGCCGGGAGGGGGGCCAAACAGATCGGGCTGAATCGCCAGTAAGATCGTGATCACTGTGCCCACCCAGACCACAAACATCACCGGGTTGCGCACCATGACGCGTGGGTTCAGCGTCTTTTTGAAGGCAGCGACCACTGCCCGCTGATACAAGCCAGCCTGGCTGACCGAGGACTTGCGCCGATTGAGCCGCTGGTCGCTGCCAGAACTTGAGGCGGCGGTTTCAGACTGAGGACCTTCTCGCAGTTTCATAGGGATTTGCTTGCACCGTTAGGGGATCGCAATCTGCTGATCAAGGCGGAGTTATTTTGAATCAGGGAAGGCATTACTTGAGTTTGCGGACTCCCAATCAAGTTCGGGGTTGGCAAAACTCGATTGAGCCTCAACTCAGGGCAAGACCCCGACCACGCTTTGAGCCGCTTCCTGGGCAATCTGCACCGCCTCGGCCACCGGCCCCAGCACCAGCACTGGGAAGAACTCCAACAGCCCCAGAATTAAAATCACCCCGGCGGTCACACCGCCAAACAGGCTGGTATCGGTACGCAAGGTGCCGACGGTTTCTGGGATCGTCTTCTTAGCCGACATACCCCCAGCCAGTGCCAGCAGCGCCACCATCGGCAGATAGCGCCCGGCCAGCAGCGGCACCAGAGTGCTCAAGTTCCACCACAGGCCGGTGGCCGCAGGCTCAGAATCGGCCAAGCCCTCAAAGCCCGAGCCGTTGTTGGCCGCTGCCGACGTGTACTCGTAGATCACCTGCGAGACGCCGTGGAAGCCCGAGTTGCTGATCCCCGCTAGCTGCTCGTGAAACGCCAAGGTAATCGCCCCCGGCAGCAGCACCACAAACGGATGAACCAGCAGGATCACACTGGCAAGCACCACCTCGCGTTTCTCGATCTTCCGCGCCAGAAACTCCGGCGTGCGCCCCACCATCAACCCGGTCACAAACACCGCCAGAATGAAGTAGATGTACAGATAAGCCGTGCCGGTTCCTTGCCCGCCCCAAACCACCTGCAAAAACAGATTGGTCAAGGTCGCAAAGCCACCGGGTGGCAGCAGCGAGTCGTGCATCCCGTTTACCGCACCGCACATGGTGGCTGTGGTGGAGACAGCAAACAGCGCCATTTGCGCCCAGCCAATGCGCACCTCCTTGCCCTCCAGGTTGGGAGCCTGTCCGCCCAACAACCCGTTCACAATCGGGTTACCGTCATACTCGCCCGCAGCGGTCGTCACCACCAGCACCACAAACACCAGAAACACCATCCAGAATGCCACCCAGGCTTGCTTGCGGTTCTCCGAAATCACACCGTAGGTGTAGATCAACGCCGTGGGCACCGACAACAGTGCCAGTGTCTCGATCAAATTGGTTGCGCCATTAGCGTTCTCGAACGGGTGGGCCGAGTTGATACCCATAAAGCCACCGCCGTTTTCCCCCAGCTCCTTGATAATTTCAAACGCCGCCACCGGTCCGCGCGCGATCACCTGGGTCGCCCCCTCCAAGCTGGTCACTACCGCAGGTCCGTCTAAGGTCTGCGGCAGGCCGAAGGCGATCAGGATCAGGCCAAAAATTACCGACAGCGGCAGCAACACCCAAAGGATACTGCGCGTCAGATCGACATAAAAATTGCCCAGCGGCTTGCCGGAAATCCCCCGAATAAAGGCAATGCCCACCGCCAGCCCCGTCGCCGCCGAGGTGAACATGAAAAACTCCAGCCCGAAGATCTGGGAGAAATAGCTGTAGGTCGTCTCGCCTGAATAATGCTGCTGGTCGGTATTGGTAATGAACGAGATCGTCGTATGCAGATTGGTATCCCAGCTCGCCGCGCCCAGCCCCGTCGGGTTGAGCGGCAACGCGCCCTGAAACATCAGGATCGCAAACACCAACACCGCCATCACGCCATTGCTCCACAGCACGGCGCGGGCGTAAGGCCACCAGCTCATCTGCTGCGTAGCATCGACGCCACCGACCCAGTAGAACAGGCGCTCCACCGGGCTCATCACCAGATCCAGGGCCACCCGCTCGCCTCGATAGACACGAGCCATGTACCCCCCAAACAAAGGTACTAGTAAGACCAAAAGCACCAGCGTGACGGCAATTTGAAACAGCCCCTGCAACATGGATATTGTCCTGACCCAGTAGTTGGGAATACAGATGCAAAGCCGAAGCTCAAGCTCAAAGTCAAGTCTTGCACAAAAGCCTCAGCCCGAAAGCTGTTTACGTCAAAAATATTGTCTTCTTAGTGAGTGACTAAACACCCTATACCTGGAGATATATTCCAGCGTTTAGGAAATAGAGCCATTTATTCACTGATTTATCTATCAAATTTTTTGAGAACAATCAAAGCCCAAGAACTCCTGTTCTTAAGGTCACGGCTAGTCTCTAGAGATAGAGATTAGCACCAATCAATAAAAAAGCCCCAAAAAAGGGGCTTCGACAACTCTCTACAGTCTTCATTGCCGATTAGGCTAACATTACTCAATGACCGCCGTGTGTCGGCGATTTGAAGCGAATGTGTCAGTCAATCAGCTGCTTGGGCTTAAACAAGCTCGATGCTCAGTGGATGACGTCCCTGGTGCTCGTGTTAGCGCTGGCACTGATCTTGGCGCTGGAGTACGCGACGCCTTCGGGCTTTGTGTTCGGCTATCTCTACACCGGCCCCATCGTTCTGACCTTCTCGCGTTTTTCGCGCCAGACAGGCTTCCTCGTTACTGCCTTCGCCTGTGCTGCCACCCTGCTGAATAGCTGGCTGCCGCAGATTGAGCCTCTGGAAGGGACCACAGTTGCCAATCGTGGCATTGCGGTACTAGCGCTGGTGGTGACAGGCTGGCTGAGCGAGCGCAATCGGGGCTACGAAGAAGTTCTACGCGCTTCTGAAGCCCAGCTGGCTACCCAGACGCAGCTAGTCAGAGTGCGCGAGGACTTCATCGCCACCCTCACCCATGACCTGCGCACCCCCATTCTGGGCGCGGTGGCGACCCTGGGGCATTTGCGCGAAGATTTTGACCAACTGCCACCTAAGCACCTCAAGCGAGCCCTCGATGTCCTGGACCGGGGCAGCCGCAGCCAGCTTCAGCTGATCGAGAACCTGCTGCAGATCTACCGCGCCGACAACACCGGCCTATCCCTCAACCGGACGCTGTTCAACCTGGCAGCGCTGGTAAACACAACCGTCGCTGCGCTGCAAGACCTCGCCAACCGTCGGGCAATCCGCCTAGTTTGTGTGGGCCTGGCCGAGGCTCCCTTTGAGGGGGACGCCGTGCAGCTCCAGCGCGTGCTCAGCAATCTACTGATCAACAGCCTCAACCACACGCCACGAGGCGGTTGCGTGACGGTGGCTCTGGCTGACGTTCCCGCCGCTCAGCAATTCAGGCCGCAAGCACCGCCCCTGTCCTGGCCCGCCCGCTATCAGCTGGCGGTCAGCGATACCGGCAGTGGGATTCAGCCCGAGGACCTCAGCCATTTGTTTGAGCGCTTCTACCAAGGGCAGGGCGAACGGCAGTTGCCGGGGACTGGGCTGGGCCTCTATCTCGCCCGCCAAATCGTCGAAGCCCATGGCGGTCAAATCCAGGTTGAAAACCGATCTACGGGCGGCGTGATCTTCACCGTAGAATTGCCGCATGATGCCAAACGCTCGGGTGCTGTTGGTTGAGGACGATGAGCTGTTTCGCCTCGGCCTAGCCATGACCCTCCAGAAGAAAGGGTTCACAGTGGTCGGCGAGGCAGTCGATGGCGAGATGGCCTTGCAAATGGCCGCAGCCCTGGGGCCAGATCTGGTGCTGTTGGATCTCGGGTTGCCCGGCCTAGGCGGTGCTGAGACCTGCCGTCGCCTGCATCAGGCAGCCCCTCAACTACCGATTCTAGTGTTGACCTCGCGCCTGGAGCAGAGCCTGGCGGTGCAACTGTTGCAGTCCGGAGCCAGGGGCTACTGTCTCAAGGGCATTGAGTCCGAGAGCTTGGTGCTAGCGCTGTGCTCGTTGCTAGCTGGAGGCTCTTGGTGGTCGCAGGAGGCCATGGAGCAGATCCGCCAATATGCGCAGGTCCCGTCCAAGCCTCTGCCTGCCCCCCTACCCGAGCTAGTGCTGACTGAGCGCGAACGGGAGGTTCTGAGCTGGTTGGCGCAGGGACATAGCAATCAGGAGATTGCGGCGGCGCTCTACATCTCGCCGGGCACGGTGCGGGTTCACGTCCACTCGATTTTGCAGAAGCTGGATGTGCGCGATCGCACACAGGCAGCGTTGCTGGCTCAGCAACGGGGGCTAATCGGCCCAAATTTAGGCCAGATTTAGACCAGATTTAGGACTGTGAGCGCGATCACGGGCGGCATTGCGCAAATGCGCAGAGGGGTTCAGCGATCTAGCTGATCTCGCTAACTGGTCCCAAATCCTAGATTAGATTCATCAGACGAGGGACAGTCAAACCAAGACCAACCTCGAACCACCTCCGTAACCGAATCCTCGGCGACCATCTCAAAAGTTACTGAGGCAACTGCTCAGCCTCAGTGATTACCCTCCCAGAAGCTAGGCAACTAGTGACTACCTCAGAAGTCAGGTAACTGGCGATTATCTCAGAAGCTGGCTAGCCAGCGATTACCTCAGAAGCTAGGCAACTAGTGATGACCTCAGGAACCGGATTTGCCGGTGACTACCTCAACAGTTGCAAGGGGCATAGTTAGTCCCAGTGATGACCTCAGGTGCTGGATTGTCCAGCGAGCATCTCATCTGTTGTCGAGGCAGTTGTCCTTGATGATGACTCTTCCTGAAGCCGGTTTGCGGCGATCACCTTAGAGATTGCTGGGGGCTGTGGTTGACCCCGGTGATGATAATCTCAGCGACCGGATAGCCGGTGATGATCTCACAGTGGTTGGGGCTGGCGTCTGCCCTGATGATGACCTGCTCTGAAGTGGTGTTCCCGCACCTTTTACTACCTGCTAAGCCCCTTGGGATGCGCCTTTGGTCCCGAGGGGTTTTAGATTTTTCACTCGTCTTGCGCGGCAGCGGCTTCTTCGAGGACCGCGTCGGCAGCGCCGGGTAGAGCGGCGACGATCGCGTCCAGGACTTTAGCGACTGGGATGATTTTGAGGCCGAAGTTTTGCAAGATCGGTCCTTTGGGCACGATCGCTCGCTGGAAGCCGAGCTTGGCGGCCTCTTTCAGGCGCAATTCCATTTGGGACACGGAGCGGACTTGGCCGCCGAGGCCGACTTCGCCGATCAACACAGTGCGCGGATCGACCACCCGGTCGCGGAAGCTGGCCGCCACGGCGACGGCCACGCCCAGATCGGCTGCCGGTTCGTTGACGCTGAGGCCCCCGGCGGAGGCGACGTAGGCGTCGAGCTTGGACAGGGGGATGCCGACGCGCTTTTCCAGGACGGCCAAGATTTGCAGGAAGCGGTTGGTCTCGATGCCGGTGGGGGTACGGCGGGGCGAGCTGTAACTGGTGGGGCTGACCAGGGCTTGGAACTCGACGACGATCGGGCGGGTGCCTTCGCAAGCGACGATTGTGGCGGTGCCGGGAGAGGGCTCTTCGCGGTTGCCCAGGAACAGCTCGGAGGGGTTAGCCACCTCCAACAGACCACGGTCGGCCATCTCGAACACGCCGATTTCGTAGGTTGCGCCGAAGCGGTTCTTGACCGAGCGCAACAGGCGGTGGGTCTGGAAGCGGTCGCCCTCGAAGTAGAGCACGGTATCAACTAGGTGTTCGAGCACCTTCGGCCCGGCGATTGCGCCCTCCTTGGTGACGTGGCCGACGATGAACAGGGTGATGCCCTCGCGCTTGGCCAGACGCATCAGAGCGCTGGTACATTCGCGCACCTGCGAGACCGAGCCGGGTGCCGAGGTCAGGGTCGCGAAAAAGATTGCCTGGATACTGTCGATGATCGCCACCTGCGGCTGCAGGTGTTCGAGTTCCTGCAGGATGGCTTCGAGGTCGGTTTCGGGCAGCAGATAGAGCGCGTCGGCAGCTTCGGAGCCCAGGCGCTGGGCGCGCAGTTTGACCTGCTGGGCAGACTCTTCGGCACAGACGTAGAGCACTCGGGTCTGGCGGGCCAAGAGCTGGGCGGCTTGCAGCAGCAGGGTCGATTTGCCGATGCCGGGTTCGCCGCCGATCAGGACCAGCGAGCCGGGCACGATGCCGCCGCCCAGCACCCGATCTAGCTCGCTGTAGCCGGAGGAGAAACGGGCCTGGGGGTGATCGGCCACCTGCGCCAGGGTCAGCGAAGCTCGCGCTTGGGCGGGTGCCTTGACCCTGGCGCGACGGGTCTGCTGATGCAGGCCAGCCGAGGGGCTGCTGACGCCGGCGGTCGCAGTCTGTTCGCTCAGCGTGTTCCAGGCTCCGCAATCGGAGCAGCGGCCCATCCACTGCGGGAATTCGGCGGCGCATTCACTGCACACATACTGGGTTCGGGACTTCGCCATGGCCTCCAGGCTGTGAATGTCTCAACTCACTGCTTGACTCTAACGTTTTGGTCGTTCCCTGAGGTTGGCCGCAAAGCCAGAGCAGCAGCTGGGAGGCTCCTAGCCTTTGCCGTCAGGCTCCTAGGGTTGGCAGGGAAGCTCGATGCACTTGTCGGGAAGCTCCCCAGGTTTGCTGGGAACCTCGATGCACTTGTCGGGAAGCTCGGTGAACTTGCGGCGAACTTACTTGAGGCTGCGGGGAATCTGGGCGAACTTGTAGCGAACTTCCGTGAACTTGTAGCAGACCTCAGTGGGCTGGTCGGGAACCTCAGTGAACTTGCGGCGAAGCTTTCAGACCTTATGGTGATCCCCCGTGAGCTTGCGAAAAGGTTCGTGGCTTCTGACTGGTAAGTAACTGGCAGGCGAAAACGACGATTGCTGTCGGCCACTGCTATCGGCCACGGTGGCGCGAGGTAGCATCAGGGGTGTTTTGTCCAGGACTTTCAGCATGCAACGCGGTCACCTGCTCACCGAACAGGTCAATGCCAATTCTGTCCATCTGGATCGCCTGTCCAGCCTGGAGCTGGTAGAGCTGTTTAACCGCGAAGACGCTCAGGTATTGAGCGCGATGGCTGCAGCACGTCAGAGCCTAGCTGCCGCAATTGACCTGAGCGCCGCCGCGCTGGCCCAAGGCGGACGGCTGTTCTACGTCGGAGCCGGAACCAGCGGAAGGCTGGGCGTGCTGGACGCCGCTGAGTGTCCGCCCACCTTCTGCACGCCGCCCGAATTGGTCCAGGGCGTGATTGCCGGTGGCCCGGCGGCATTATTGCGCAGCTCCGAAGCACTCGAAGACAGCGCCGAGGCCGGAGCCCAGGCCATAGCCGAGCGCCAGGTCAGCGCCCTAGATGTGGTCGTGGGCATCACCGCAGGCGGCACTACCCCTTATGTGCAAGGCGCGCTCCAGGCCGCTCGCCAACAGGGAGCCCAGACTATCTTTCTCAGCTGTGTGCCCGCAGACCAAGTCAGCAGCGACGCCGACCTGGAGATTCGCCTGCTGGTCGGGCCAGAACTGCTGGCAGGCTCGACCCGCCTGAAAGCGGGAACGGCGACCAAGCTGGCACTCAATACCCTCTCGACCGGCGTGATGGTGCGCCTGGGCAAAGTCTACGGCAACCGCATGGTCGATGTGTCGGTCACCAACGCCAAGCTGCTCGACCGAGCCTTGCGCATCCTCACCGACCTGACCGACCTGGACCAGGAGGCTGCCAACCAGTTACTAGAGCGCTCCGGTCGCCGGGTCAAACTGGCATTATTGATGCATTGGCGAGGCGTAGATCGTGCGGCGGCAGAAACCCTACTCGCCGCTCACAGCGGGCATCTCAGCCATGCCTTAGCGGCAAGCGCTGCGCTCAGCACCGACTCGAATCAAGTTTAATTCTTAGACTTTTTCGACTTAAGCAATATAGCGATATGCAACTTGAGAGGTAATATGGCATAGGCAAAACCTGCCCTTCCCTGTTGATAAGCGCGTTAGACCCAATAACCAATGCCTTCGGGCTAGCGAGTATCAGCTCTGCCCAGAGTTCGAGCCACTAATGTTTTGGTTGGGCAATGGCAGGTGGTGGGGTAAGCATTGTTGGAGGGGTTGAGGATGGAGGACCTGGAAAATCAGAATCCCCGTGGGGGGCAGGGTACAGCTTCTGAGCGCGAAACTTTAGCGGACGAGACTGTGCAAGCGTTGGCCGCCCGCCTGCAACGGCTCCATCGCAATCTGCTGGACCCGCTAGTCGAAGATGTGGCCCGCTTGCAAGCGGAGAAGGCTCAGCTGCTGGCGGCGATTGACCAGCTCAAAGCCGAGCAGACGGCCCTGCAAACGCGCAACGGGCAAATGCTCTCTCAAGCCCAACTGTCGCAGCAGCAGTTGTGGGCGCGTCAACTTTCCCAAGTGCTGGCCGCGCATCTGCAAAAACACCTCACCCAGCGCCTACCCGAGATCGTCAACGCCTCTCTGCCCCAGGCCGAAGTGGCGGACCCCAGTAGTGCCCTCTCGCCGCAGTTGCGTCGCCAAGCCGACGAACTGCTGTTAGCGCTCGACAGCAGCCTGCGCTCCACGCTTACCACGCTCCAGCGAGACCTCGGCAGCTATGAGAGCGCCCTCTCCCAGCAACTGTCCCGCATGCACGTCCAGGAGCAGCAGGGAGAAGTGATCCTGGCCGCTCTGGTCAGCCGCCTGCGCGAGCAATTCCGCGACACGAGCGGCGGTGGCACCCCACCCCCGGCCCCGCCTAGCTTCAGCCCCGATTTACCGTCCATGGAGGCCACGGTTCGGCCCGAGCCGGTCAACGAGCCGCCGCCGCCCGCCGCCAGCAACTACGCGCCACCGCCGCCCAGAGCGGTCGAGCGCAGCAGCCCCCCGCAAGAGGCAATGCGGTCAGAGGGGCGTTCGGTCGCGATGACCGTGCGCCCAGCCAGTCCAGCGCTCGTGCATGTTCCCACTCCACCCAGTGCCCGCCCGCCCGATCAGCCCAACTGGCTGCTGGGCCTAGTACTGGTTCTCCTCTCGTCATCGTTGCTGTCGCTGCACAACGTGTTGGTGCGGATCACCCTGTCGCCGCCGCAGACAGTGCTGGGCCGGTTTGTGCTGGGCGGCAATCTGGAGCCAACCTTTGCCCACGCGCTGCTGATCCTGTTTCTGCGCCTGCTGTTCATCACGCCAGTCCTCTGGCTATTGGCCAACCAGCTGCGGCCCCTAGGTCCAGATCTGCGAAAGTTGCTGGCTAAGGGGAATGGCAGTTTGCGGCTGCGGGTTCTGGGCAGTGCGGTGTTTCTGTTTTTGTCTCAGCTGTTCCTGTACATTGCCCTGGGCAGCCTCAAAGCGGGAACGGCGACGACGAGTTTCTTTATCTATCCGACCGTGGCTGCGCTGTTGGCCTGGTTTCTGTTTCGCGACCGCCCGATCTGGCTGCGCTGGCTCCCGATTTTGGCGGTCTATGCGGGCACGTTTTTGACCCTGAACGCGACCGGCTCCGATGCCCCTGATCTGGCGGGCGTGGCGGCGGCACTCACCGCAGGCGTGACCTTCGCGGTCTCGCTGCTCCTGACCGATGCCTGTGTGCCGAGCATCCATCCGCTGCCGTTGACGGTAGTCAACTTTGGGCTGCTGCTGCTGTTCAGCGCGATGGGCCTGCTGCTGCCGGGAGCGAATGTCTGGGCATTGCTCGGCTCAGGGCTGGATCAGACGGTGCTCTATCTGTGTTTGGCGATGGCGGTGACCACGCTGGGCAGCTATCTGATCTACCACTTCGGCATTCGCCTGATCGGCCCGGCCCCCGCCTCGGTCGCCGCCGCCAGCGACCCAGCGTTTACCGTGCTGCTGGCCAGTTGGCTGATTCAGGAAACTCTAACGCCAGGGCAATACCTGGGGGTGATTTTGGTCACGGTGGGCGTGGCGGCTCTGTTTGCGCTGGATCGTCCGCTTCGGTCCCGTGCTGTGCGCCCCGGCCCCGCGCGCCGACCCCTGGCCCGACGCTGAGCCGCCGCCGATTTCCTTTGCGCCGTGCCCCATGATCCCCCTGTCCGCAACCCGGCTGCTCACCTTCGCCCACTGCCCCCGCGCTTACCAATTCCGCTACGAGCTGAAGCTGCCGGGGCGGCCCCTGCGAGCGCCCCAGCTGGGCTTAGCTCTGCATCAGGCGCTGCGGCAACTTTACCGCTGGCCGGGTCTGGGGAACGAGCTGCCGACCCAGACCTTCCTGCGGACTTGCTGGGCGGCTGCCAGTGCCCAACTAGAGCCCACCGACCAGCGGCGAGGCCTGGAACTTCTGGAGCGCTACTTCCAACGACACATCGCGCCGCTGAGCACTTGGCGTCCACCTCTGGCAATCGAGGGCAAGCTGAAAGCGCCCCTGCTGGTGAGCGATCCGGCAGGCGCGGTCGAACTCACGATAGAGGGGCGCTACGATCGGCTGGAATTCTTGGAGCCCGAGCAACGCAACAACACCGCTCGCTTACACCTGATTGAGTACAAAACCGGCCAGCCTCACCGCTCGCTGGACACGCTCAAGTTGGATCTGCAACTGGGACTCTACCAAATCGCCATCCGGCACCGTTATCAGGCGGCGCTGGTCCGAGTCAGTCACCTTTACCTAGCCGCTGACGAGGTGCTCAGCTACGCGGTGACGCCCGAGCAGGAGACCGCCTCGCGCACCTACGCCATGGGCCTGGTCGAACAGCTCCTGAGTACTGAAACCTGGCCCTGCGCCCTCGGCCAACACTGCCGCCCCTGCGCCTATCGTGCCTACTGCCCCGCCTGGCATGATTCCCCGCCTGTGCCGACTGGGGCTCCCGCCTCGCCGCCAGGATTGCAGCTCAGCCTGCCTCTGACTACCCCCACTCCCTAGGGGCCTAATATTGGAGCCAGTTGTGTAGTTTCTTATAAAAAATTAAAATTTTTTGTCACGATCTTGTGATTTTGTCGTGATTGTGACGGACGATGCCGGGGTCAGTGACTAGCCTAGAGATTATGCATTCCAGCCGTCACCATGCTGATCCCCGCCGCTGCCTCCCCTTCGAGCCTGATTGACTGCGGCTACACCAACGCTGAGCGGACCTTGCAAATCGTGCGCATCAACGAGCCCGCCACTGCCTACCTGGAGCGCACGGTTCTACCGGGCCAGCGCCTCCTGTTCAAGGCCCCTGCGGATGCGATTTTGGAGATCCACACTGCAAGCTTTGCAACTGCAATTTACAGCGACTCGATTCCTTGCGTTCAGCTGGAGGTTCAGCTCGGCGCACGGAGTGGTCTGCCGGGCTCGGTACTAAGCACTTCTGTGAGCGAGAAAGCCGCCGAAAAACGCAGCAGTGTGCAGAAAGTTGCCTAGAATCTAACCCTGGTCTCCAGCGACAAAGCGCTATACTCACTCCCGTGCCTCACGCAGGCAGAGAACCTCGGGTAAGGCGTATGGCGACAAGTCAGGAAATAGTGGTTGCAGTGCTGGCAGCAGGCCGGGGGACGCGCATGAAGTCGGCCCTGCCCAAGGTGCTCCACGAGCTGGGTGGGCGCTCTCTGGTCGAGCGGGTTCTAGGGAGTCTGACTGGTCTATCGCTTTCTCGCTGTCTAGTGATCGTGGGCTACGCAGCATCGGAGGTGCGCCAGGCACTCGCTCACGCTCCTGACCTGGAGTTCGTAGAGCAGGCAGAGCAAAAAGGTACTGGACACGCCATCCAACAGCTAATTCCCCACCTTAGGCAGTTCACGGGCGATTTGTTAGTCCTCAACGGCGATGTGCCCTTGCTGCGGCCACAGACACTGCGCACCTTGCTCGACACCCACCGCTCCAGCCAGGCAGCGGCTACGATCTTGACTGCGCAGTTGTCCAATCCCGATGGCTATGGACGCGTCTTCTGCGACGGACAAAACCTAGTCAAACAGATTGTCGAGGATCGCGACTGTACCTCTGCTCAGAAGCAGAACCGGCGGGTCAATGCGGGCGTGTACTGTTTCCGCTGGCCGGATCTGCTGAACGTGCTGCCCTCGCTCAGCGCTAGCAATCAGCAGCAAGAGTACTATCTCACTGAGGTCATGGACTACCTGGAGCCGGTGGTCGCTGTGGATGTGCCAGATGCCCAGGAGATCCTGGGTATCAACGACCGGGCGCAGCTGGCGACGGCCTACCAGATTCTCCAAGACCGGGTCAAGCAGCACTGGATGCGCGAGGGGGCAACCCTGATCGACCCGGACAGCATCACCATCGACGACACGGTAGAACTGGCTCCTGATGTGGTGATCGAGCCGCAAACGCATCTGCGTGGCCACACTCGCATTGAATCTCGCTGTCGGCTAGGGCCAGGCAGCCTGATCGAAGACGCCCACATCGGCGCGAATACCAGCGTGCTCTACTCAGTTGTGCGACAGGCACAGGTGGGAGCTGACAGCCAGGTGGGTCCCTTTACCCACCTGCGCGGCAATGTGAAGACCGGAACTCGCTGCCGCCTGGGCAATTTTGTCGAGCTGAAGAACACAACCCTGGGCGACCGCACCAACGCTGCCCATCTAGCTTACTTGGGCGATGCGACGGTGGGTTCCCGCGTCAACATCGCGGCAGGTGCGATCACTGCCAACTATGACGGTGTGCGCAAGCATCCCACGGTGATCGGTGACGAGTGCAAAATCAACGCCAATTCGGTCCTGGTTGCGCCGCTCACGCTAGGCAACCAGGTGACGGTCGCCGCAGGTTCAGTGGTCACTGAAGATGTCGCCGACGATGCCCTAGTGATCGCCCGCGCCCGCCAAGTGGTCAAGCCCGGCTGGCGACCGAAGCAACAGCCCCCCGAGCCAGAGGCCTCACCAACCCCCGAGCCGCCGACCGAGCGATGAAACGGCTACGACTGGACAGGCCGTTACTGGCTACGCTCGGTGGTTTGGCGCTCCTGCTGGGACTGGGGACCTGGTCTCTGCGCCCTGCGCCGGAGCTAGCCGTTCTGGAGCAGGCACAGACTCTGGCGCAAGCGGGGCGATATGCCGAGGCGATCACCCTGACCGAGCCGATCCCCGTCGACGCCAGACATTACGCCGACGTTCAGCAAGCCCGCCAACAGTGGCAGCAAGCACTCGCCCAGCAGCAGCGAGCCCTAGCTCAGCAGCGAGCGCAGCAGCAAGCTGCCGAACGTGCCCGTCAGCAAGCCCAGCAGTTGACCAAAATCGCCACAGATCTGGCCAAAATCGTCTACAGCGATTATTCGCCCGCCGAGTTCGCCCCTTACCAGCTCAGCCTGGCTCGCGCCAAGCTGACTCTGAAGGTCGGCAAGCCCGGTCGCTATGGCCCGCAGCCCTCCAGCGATAATCTGAAGCTGATCACCCTGGCGCTGGCAAATGAGCTGGACCGCCTGCTGCCCGTCGAGCTGCGCCGTGAGCTGCGTCAGGTGGACTTCAACTTTTGGAACCGCCATTTGGCCTCCTTGCCGATCAAGATGGTAGGCAGCCAGAACGGTCTTGCCGCGCTCAATAGTATTCGTCTCAAAAAGCTCTAGTTCCCACCCTTTTGCTGATGACCCGGCGGGCCTTTGGGTTCGTACCATGGGGGAAAAGTCGTTGGAGCTCCTCGCCCATGCCTGCTGAACAGCCTATTCCTGTGGTGATCAACGGTGCAGCCGGTCAGATGGGCCGCGAGGTGATCAAAGCCGTGAGCCAGGCTCCGGATCTCAACCTGTTGGGGGCAGTGGACCGCTCCCATGTGGGCGAGGATGTCGGCGAAGTCATCGGCATTGGCCCAGTGGAAGTCCCGATCACCAGTGATTTAGAGGCACTACTCGCCCTAGCGGCCCAGGAGAAACAATGGGGCGTGATGGTGGACTTCACCCACCCCAGCACGGTCTACGAGAGCATTCGCTCGGCGATTGCCTACGGCATCCGCCCAGTGGTTGGCACGACTGGTCTGAGCGAGGCCCAGCTTCAAGACCTGGCGAATTTCGCGGACAAGGCCAGCATCGGCTGCCTGGTCATCCCCAACTTTTCAATTGGTATGGTGCTACTGCAGCAGGCCGCCATCCAGGCCTCGCAGTATTTCGACCACGTTGAGATCATTGAGCTACATCACAACCGCAAGGCCGATGCGCCCAGCGGCACCGCCCTAGCCACTGCCGCGCTGCTGTCTGGCCTGGGTAAGGATTACAACCCACCTGCGGTGAGCGAGCAGGAGACGCTCCCCGGCGTGCGCGGTGGCTTGGCGGGCGACAACATCCGCATCCACAGTTTGCGTCTGCCTGGCCTAATCGCCCATCAGGAAGTGATCTTCGGCGCGCCGGGCCAAGTGTACACGCTGCGCCACGACACCAGTGACCGGGTCTGCTACATGCCAGGCGTGCTCCTGGCTATCCGCAAGGTGCTTAAGCTCAAGAGCTTGGTCTACGGCCTAGAGAAGATCTTGTAAGAGCCAGCAATTTCTAAAAAAAATTGCCTGGTTCCTTTAAGCCCCCGGAACCAGGCAACCGCGTGTATTGCGCATCTTCTGAGCAGAAGAACTAACTCAACCTAAGATGCCCCCCTAGTTGTAGCCAGCCCTTCACAGCGCTCTACAGCAGTGAACACATCTTTGCACCCGGCTGTAGGGCTCGCCTTCGCGATAACCACGCAATTCCAAAAGCGGCTGGCCAGGAAGTCCGTGATTCTACGGCTGGTCAATTGCCAGTCTTAGGATTGCAGCTGTTGGATCGCTTCTAAAACTGCTTCGCCGGGCACCTGATCGCTGAGCACGACTGTTCCAAGCGTCTGAGGCAAGACAAACCGAACTCGCCCTGCCTGGACTTTTTTGTCTGTTTGTAGGGCAGCCAGCAGAGCTTGGGGATCTAGTGAGGCGAGCAAGGTGGTCGGTAAGCCGGCACTGGCGATCAAGGCGTCCTGGCGGGCGGCGTCTTCACGGCCCCACAGGCTCAGACGCACAGCGATTGCGCCTGCCGCGATCATGCCTAAGCCCACAGCCTCGCCGTGGTTGTAGTGGCGGTAGTGGGTCAGGCTCTCGATGGCGTGGCCGAGGGTGTGGCCGTAGTTGAGAATCGCCCGCAGGCCCGACTCCTTTTCGTCTTTGGCAACCACCTGGGCTTTGGCTTGGGCGGAGCGCTCTAGGAGCGTGTGCAACAGCTCGGCGCTCAGCGCCCCGTAGCGGTCTAGGCGCTCTGAGGCTTCGAGCTGGGCGAACAGGTCGGCGTCCCAAATCACGCCGTACTTGATCACCTCAGCCATGCCCGCCCGGAACTCACGCAAGGGAAGGGTGCGCAGCCCGTCTGGATCAATCAGGACTAGGCGCGGCTGGTGGAAGGCCCCGATCAGGTTTTTGCCCTGCGGGTGGTTGACGCCGGTCTTGCCGCCGATCGCGGCATCGACCATGGCCAGCAGCGAGGTGGGCACTTGCGCAACCGCGATGCCCCGCAGCCAGGTGGCCGCTGCAAAGCCGGTCATGTCGCCGATCACGCCGCCACCGAGCGCCACGAGCAGCGAGGAGCGCTCCAGCCGCTGCTCCAGGGCTGCGTCGTAGATCTTCTGGACTGAGCCCAAGGTCTTGTGGCGCTCACCCGCTGGCAGCAGGCAGCTGGCGGCGGTGTAGCCTGCCTGCGTCAGCGAGGCCAGCAGGCGCTCGCCGTAGTGCCGGAAGATTGCCGCGTTGGAGACCACCAGGACTTTACCTGGCTTCTGTCCCTGGGCTTGAAGATGCTCGCCCAGCCGGTCCAGCCCCCCGGCTTCAATCACCACGGCATAGGGGTCGCGGGGCAGCTCGACCGGAATGATCGTCGGGGACATAGGCTGTAAAACTGCTAGTACTGCTGAGCATAGCCTGGTTGGGCGTAGCCGTTCGCGTCTGGATGCGAGTGCCACCGGGCGCTAGACACAAGCCGACCAACTCCAGTGAGTTTTGCAGACTGTGCGGGTTCTGCCGAGCACGCCAGCAATAAAGGACTAGATGTCTTGAGTTGCTCTTCTATGCCTCTTCCTCGGATGCCTCGCAGTCGCATTCAGCCGAAGCAGCGGTCTATGCCACGTCAACAGACCGAGGCGGCGACCTATCTGGAGATGCACAAGATCAGCATTGAACGGCAGCGCCTGCTGGAGGAACTGGTCAATCTGCGTCAGCGCTATGCCCAGGTGACCACCCGTCTGCACGAAATCGACGACCAGTTGGCGGGCTTCGACCGGACTGCTGAGGGCTATCGCAGCCAACGCTCTCAGCCGCCTGCTCTGACCAACGCCCAGGACAGCACGCGCATCCTGCTCGGCCAAGAGGTGTTGACCCGTCCGGTGCAAGGGGCGGCGAGACAGTCAGTGCGCCCGCCGCTGAATAGCCCGCTTGACAATGGCAAATTTGACAGCTTCACGCTGGAGTACTAGAGCCACCCTTGAGGTTCAACCGGCTCGGTACTCAGTCTCAGTCTCAGGTGCATGTGCAGCCTCAGGTTCTGACGGTATTCTGGATGGCGAAGGGTTCCTGGCATGGGCAATAACCTCAGTGATTACTTCAAGGGTCTGGAGCAGCTAATCGAGCTGGCCCGGCAGTTGGAGGACAAGGGCCGTTCCCAGGAGGCAGAGGATCCCGATCGTCCTGAATCTGGGTTGAAAATCGACGTGCAGCTGCGCTCTCGTCCTCTGGGTGGCAACATCCCCCGCGTTGGCAATATCCCCCGCCGCAGCCCCGGCGGTTCGGGGGCTGCGGAAGATGGTGGCAGCGAGGAGCCGGTGGTGCGCAGCCCGGCCAAGACGCCAACCCCCTCAACCGCCGCCAGCCCAGAGGCCCCGTCTGCCGCCCTGAGCCTCAGCGAGGTCGGCGGGTTGCAGGAGGTGCTGGGCCAGCTGCGCGAGATGGTGGAGATCCCGCTCAAGCGGCCCGAAATCCTGGCTCGTCTGGGTCTGGAGCCGCCCAGGGGGGTGCTGATGGTGGGGCCGCCAGGCACTGGCAAGACTCTGACCGCGCGTGCCCTGGCCGAGGGCCTGAAGGTGAATTACATCGCCATTGTGGGGCCGGAGATCATCGGCAAGTACTACGGGGAGGCGGAGGGGCGGCTGCGCCAGGTGTTTGAGAAGGCTGCTAAGTCGGCTCCTTGTCTGATTTTTATCGATGAGATCGACGCGCTGGTGCCCAATCGCTCGCAGGTGGAAGGCGAGGTGGAGAAGCGCTTGGTGGCGCAGATGCTGGGTCTGATGGATGGCTTTGCGGCCAGTAAGGGTGTGATTGTGCTGGCGGCGACCAATCGGCCTGAAGCGTTGGACCCGGCGCTGCGCCGACCGGGGCGGTTTGACCGCGAGGTGTATTTCAAGGTGCCCAGCCGTGAGGGCCGCCTTGAGATCTTGGCCATTCACACGCGCCCGATGCCGTTGGCGGCTGGGGTCAGTCTGGAGGCTCTGGCGGATGCTACGGGGGGCTATGTTGGCGCGGATCTCAAGGGGCTGTGTCAGGCGGCGGCGTTTGCGGCGCTGCGTCGTCAGGTGCCGGACCTCAGCCATGTGCCGTCGGATCTTCAGGTGTCTCAGGCCGATTTTGAGCGGGCTCTCAAGCAGATCTATCCCTCGGTGTTGCGCTCGGTGCAGATCGAGTCGCCGGAGGTGAGCTGGGAGCAGATTGGCGGGCTGGAGGAGGCGAAGCAGACGCTGCGCGAAGCGGTGGAGGGGGTGCTCACCAGCCCCGAACTCTATGCGTGGGCGCGGGCGCGGGCTCCGCGAGGTGTGCTGCTTTCGGGTCCGCCGGGGACGGGCAAGACGCTGTTGGCGAAGGCGGTGGCCTCGCAGGCGCAGGCGAATTTCATTGCTCTGTCGGGGGCGGAGCTGGTGACTAAGTGGGTGGGGGCTTCGGAGCAGGCGATTCGCGAGCTGTTTGCACGGGCGCGGCAGGCTTCTCCTTGTGTGATTTTTATTGATGAGCTGGATACGCTGGCTCCGGCCCGAGGTCGCAATGCGGGTGACAGTGGGGTCAGTGACCGGATCATGGGCCAGTTACTGACGGAGCTGGATGGGGTGCGTCCGGCGGAGGGGGTGTTGCTGATCGGTGCGACCAATCGCAAGGACAGTATTGACCCGGCGTTGCTGCGGGCTGGGCGTTTGGAGTTGCACATTCGGGTGGATTTGCCTTCGCTGGCGTCGCGTCGCGAAATTTTGGGGGTTCACAATCAGGAGCGGCCTCTGGCTGTGGATGTGGACTTGGACTATTGGGCCAGCGTGAGCGAGGGCTGGAATGGCGCGGATCTGGCGCTGCTGAGTAATCAGGCGGCGATCGCGGCGATTCGTCTGCACCGCACGGCTGCGCGTGCCAATCTGGATCTGAGGCCGGAGAGTATTTGCATTACTCAGGCCGATTTTCAGCGGGCTTACGAGGAGCTGCTGCGCCAGCGTGGGTAGGTGATTTTGGGGCTTGGCCTGAGAGTTTGTACTCGGCGAGGGGGGTGGGGAACTGTTTCCCACTTGCCCGTAGAGAGAACTGTAGAGAGAACCCGGAAATGGGGGGCGTTTGCCCCCCAAGCCCCCCACTGAGGGAGGCGCGCCTCCCCCAGACCCCCTGCGCAAGGGTCACTGATGCGCTTAAGTCGGTGCCATTCGGTTCTGAGGTTCGCGAACGAGGTTCCAAGACTCGCGCATGAGGTTCGGAACCTCGCGGGCGAGGTTCGGAGACTCGCGAGGGAGGTTCGGAGACTCGTGGACGAGGTTCTGAAGCTCACGAGCGAGGTTCGGAGGCTCGTGGATGAGGTTCGGAGGCTCGTGAGCGAGGCTTTGAGGCTCGTGGGTGAGGTTCGGAGGCTCGTGGGCGAGGCTTTGAGGCTCGTGGGTGAGGTTCGGAGGCTCGTGGGCGAGTTCTGGGACCTTGGAGCTGAGCTGGGGAGGGATGATACGCTGATGCCAAGCTTGCCAAAGTTAATATCCAGACTGACGCGTTAGAACGCTGACCA
>JANNOU010000215.1:0-13060 GCA_031399305.1 Leptolyngbya sp. SOY_34_metabat_272 | reverse complement strand
GCCCCTCAAACGAGTTCACCAAGGCGTGATAGCCCAGGTCCTGCTCGGGCGGCGTGTTCAGATCACTGGTGAGCACCTTGACACCCAAGACCAAGACATTGACCGGGCGGGTGAGCTTGGGCAGCGCCACCAATCGCTGCGACGAGAGCCCCGAGCGGTTGAACACAGATGCCTCGTCTGCCGATAGCGGCTGCTGCATCAGCGGCGCACTGGCCATCATCAGGGCCACCGCTGCGCCCGCACTGGCAGACACCACACCAACCCCAAACAGTAAAGCCGCCAGCCACAGCCGCCGGGTCACGCGGTGCTTGGGATCATCGGGTTGTGGATGCGTGAGTAAGGCCAAGCGAGTTCCCCCTTGCAGAAGCACTGAAACACTGAACCGACCGAACCAGAAACCGAACCCATCGAGCCTAAATCCTTCCCCACCGGCCCCAGATTAGCCTTCGACAACGGCCAGTGGGAGCACTCTTGTGCCAATCCTGGCGCAGACCTCAGTCAATGGCAGCCAGGCTGGGAGCCCGATCTGGAAAGGGGCCACTGAGCATCAGCACTGTGCGGGCGTCCAAGCTGCCATTGACCGCCAGACCCTGGGCCTGCTGGAAGCGCCGCAGCGCCGGGCGCAGCCCTCGCACAGAACGAGGGTTATTCAGGTAACCCAAGCGGTGCAGGTAATCTGCCGCCTGCATGTCAGTCAAGAAGGCGTCACTGGGACGAAAAATCGCGACGTACTGCTGCCGCCAGATCTGGTCAAACTCGGCGCGGTTCAACCGGAAAATTTTGCCCCGCGCCGGGTCACCGATCGTGGCAAATTCCGCATCGAGTTCCAACAACGCTACCGCATGGGGCAGCTTGCGCTCACCGTCGAGCAGCCAAACCGCCAAGACACCCGGACGGTTGAGCTGCTGTAATTGCGCCCAGCTGCTGGGCGCAAATTCTAGACCGTCCATGCCCAGCGCTTGAGCTGCCACGATCAGCTGCGGCATTGAGGTGCCCAGACGGCTGGTTCCAGCTAGCTGCGCCACCGCCGACTCGGTCGCGGGCACCTGCCAATGCCGCAGCACCGTAGCCAGAGCGGCGGGCGCACAGCTGCTGTCGGAGGTCTGCTTGAACACGCCATTGTCCTGCAGGTTGTCCTGCAATGAGGCGTAGATCGGCGCGAAGAAGTAAGCCTCCGCGCTGTTGAAACCGCCGAGGCCCAGCAGGCCGATCAGGACCACGGCAATCACCTGGGGCCGGGCAGTGTGCCAGCTCACCAGGCAGGCCATGCCGCAGGCTCCGATCAGAGTGGCCCGCATCACCGTCCAGGTCACCCGAATGCCGTAGAAGCGCCACTCCAGCGGCAGCGCCTGCATCTGCGGCACATTCAAGGCCAGCAGCAGCAATCCCACATAGAGGCCCAGGAACGCGAGCGAGACCCAGGCTTTGCCTTTGAACAGGTCATCCGCTGTCGCGCCTCGGCGCAGCAAAACCCGCCCAAAGCGCAGGCCCCAGAGAAAGCACAAGGCTCCGATTAACCAGGTGACAACAGTTTCCAGCATGGATTGATTCGGCGAAGCGTTCGGTCAAAAGGTGCCCACTGGCTCCTTGCAGACGCAGCACAATGAAAACAGGAGCTTTTCGCGCAAACCACTCGATGAAAGTCCTGCTGATCGGGCTGATTCAGGCTTATAAGCTGTTGATCTCGCCCCTGTTGCCCCCGGCCTGCCGTTTCCAGCCGACTTGCTCTCAGTATGCACGCCAAGCGATTGAACGCTTCGGGGCGCTCAAGGGCAGCACGCTGGCCGTTCGACGACTTCTGCGCTGCCATCCCTGGCATCCCGGTGGCTGGGATCCGGTGCCGCCCGCCCCCGAGGAGCATCTCTAAATTCAGAATTCAGATCGCTTCAGACCGTGCCTTTTAGGCGAGCCGGTACGCGTGGGTCCGTGAGCCGCTGATTGCGGGGCAGATCGATGTGCGTGAAATGCTGGTTCTCATACTCATAGACGATGGGCACGCAATACTCAATTTCTACTTTTTCGACCTGCTCAGGGCTCAGGTGATCCAGATCCATCAGCACGCAGCGAATCGTGTTGCCGTGGGCAGAAATCAGAACATTTTTGCCCGCCGCCAACTGCGGCAGGATCTGGCTGTGAATGTAGTCTAAGGTGCGATTGGCCGTGTCTTCTAGGCTTTCACCGCCGGGCGGGCGCGTGGCATAGCTACGTCGCCACTGATAAACCAATTCTGCGCCATACTTCTGCGCAGTTTCGGCTTTGTTGAGCCCTTGCAGGTCACCATAGTGGCGCTCGTTCAGGGCCTGGTCTTCGAAGACGGTAATTTCGGTCTGCCCCATTGCTTGCAGGATCAGCCGCAGGGTCTCTTGGGCGCGTTTGAGCTTGGAGGTAAAGGCGAGGTCGAAGCGGAGGTGAGCCATTTCCCGTCCGGCTTCGAGCGCCTCACGACGCCCTTGCTCGGTCAGATCCACGTCGGTCCAGCCGGTGAAGCGGTTTTCCAGGTTCCAGATGGACTGACCATGGCGAAGGATGACCATCAGGGCCATTTGAGACACGCTGCTCCTGCGTTGGGGGCTTGAGCCTATTTTAGCCAGCGCCGCAGATCCAAAGACCGTTGGCGAGCGTACTCCTTGTCAGTCGGAAGGCACCGGTCTTTACGTTTACTCACTTAAAGGAGTCGCTACCGTGGTTTTCAACCGCGCGATTAAGCTGGGAGCGCTGGCACTTGGGCTTGCCCTGATCGCTGGCCTCAGTTCCCGAGCGCTCAATGCCTCAGATCACGATGACGGTGAAATTGCCCTCAAGAGCCGGAATCTCAATTTGACCGACCTGTTCGCGTTTCGCGAAGCTGATCAGAATTACCAGGCTTCCCCGGACAATCTGATCTTCGTCCTGAACACCAATCCCCGTTCGCTGGCCCGTCAGCAATACTATTTCAACGGCAGGGCTCGCTACGAATTTAAGGTCACCCGCGTGGCCAATAAAGACGCGTCTCCCACCGGTCGCGAAGACGTGACCCTGCGCTTCGAGTTCCGCGCCCCCGACGCGGCTGGATCGCAGGGCATGCAAGTAAGCCTGGTGCGAGGCTCTAGGGTCAACACCGTGAACAAGACCACTAGCGGCGCGCTGATCAAAACCACCCCGCTGAGCGCTGCCCCCGTGCTCAATCAGCTGTCTCTGATTGGATCTCCTGTGACCGTGTTCGCAGGCACGCGTGAGGATCCCTTTTTCTTTGATGTTGAGCAATTTTTCCGGGTGCGGGCGGGCTTGCGTGGCCTCGGACCCGCCGCCAGCTTCCGTAACCCCGGCCTCGACTTCACAGCAGGCTACAACGTGAGCTCGATTGTGGTGCGTGTACCACGGGCACTCCTGGCTGGGCAGAGCGGCGCGACTACCTTTGATGTCTGGGAGACGATTTCAGTCCCGACCGGAGATGGCAAGGGCTTCCGGCAGATCGAGCGGCTGGGCCGCCCGGTGATCAACGAAGGTCTGGTGGTGAACAACCCCAATCTGAAAACGCTGAACAGCATTCCCCCCAATGCTGATCTGGGTAGCGCTGCCGCTGCCGCGCGGGCCGACATCGTCACCACGCTGAAATCGCTGGGCAACAGCGACGCCAGGGTGGGGGTTCTAGCCCAGGCCTTCCTGCCCGACGTCATGCGCATCGATACCACGGGTCCCAGTGGCTACGGCAACGCGCTCAATGCTCTGGGCGCTCCCATCCGGGGTCGCAAGCTTGCAGATGACGTGTTCGACACCACGATCCAGGTCCTGACCAACGGCGCGGTAACGGGCGACAACGTCTCCTACGCCGGTCCCAATTTGGGCGGCTCCGGCCACAAGCCGCTAGAGCCTAACTTCCCCTACCTGGCCCTGCCGAACTAAACGGAGCGAGCCCTCACTGGCGGCAGGACGTACCAGCACAGCAGGTGCCAGGGCTCGCTCTTTTCTTGAAAGAGCATCCCCATGAAACAAGCTGGCTTTGATAAATCTGTGGGCAAAGCGAACGCTCCCAGACGGTTCGGGCTACAACTTCTGATCGCACTATTGGTCGGCGGCGGCCTCTGGGTGGCGATTGCCCCACAGCTGCGTTTAGGGTTAGGGAATTTCACCGGGCAGTTGCCGACTGGCCTCGACGCGCCCTATCGTTATCCCTTCTCGCAGTCGTTACCGAGCAATGGCAATCCGGCAGCCATCGTGCAACGGGAGATCGCCTTCTACCAGGAGCGCATCAGCCGAGATCCCACAGGAGGGCTGAATCGGGCGGCCTTGGCCGGGTCCTATCTCAAAATGGCCCGTGCGACAGGCGAAAGCAGTTGGTATCTGCTGGCTGAGCAAGCGGCCCAGCGCTCTCTGGCTCACTTGCCCTTTGAGAATGACGGCGCGGTGGTGGCACTGGCACGGGTGGCTGAGGCCAGACACGACTTCAGCGCAGCGCTGCGTTGGGCGGCGCGAGCCCCGAACCACGAGGACGCCCTTGGGATTCAGGTGACCGCCAATCTGGCACTCGGGCGAGTAGACCAGGCCGCGCAAGCGGCCAATGCCTTGGTCGAGGGGACGCCAACCCTGGCAGCTCTGACGCTGCAAGCGCTGGTGCAGAATGCGCAGGGCCAAGATGCTGCGGTACTGCAGACCTTCCAGCAGGCTCTGGCCACCGAAGAGCCGGGTGAACCGGGCGGTTCTGCCTGGGCGCGGACGCTGCTGGGCCGCTTCTATGCGCAACGGGGCAATCCCGAACTCGCGGCTAAACTCTACCGGCAAGCCCTGAACATCCTGCCCCGCTACCCGCTGGCTCTAGTGCATCTGGCCGAGCTCGAGACCCGACTCGGCCAGTACCGAGCCGCCGAGCAGCATTACGCCCAGGTCCTCTCCTACCCCAAGGGCTCTTCTACGGTGTTCGACCACGTGGTGCTGCGTGGCCAGTCCCGCTTAAAAGCCCTACAAGGGGACGCGGCGGCAGCCAGAGAATGGCAGGATAAGGCAGAAAAACGGCTGCGCCAGGATCTCACCGCGTTTGGTCACCGTCGTGAGCTGGCGCGTCTGTTGCTGGAGCGGGGGCAATCTGCGGATCTCGTAGAGGCGCTGTCGCTGATGCGAGCCGAAGTGCAGGTCCGCCAGGATGCACCAACCCTGGACACGCTGGCCTGGTCGCTCTCGCGGCTGGGGCGCTGGCGCGAGGCCCAAGCAGCGATGCGGCAGGCGCTGCGCTGGGGGGCCCGCGATGCTGGCCTGTTTTACCGGGCAGGCCGCATTGAGCAGGCGCTGGGCAACCCAGCGCAGGCGCAGGCTTTCTTCCAGGCTGCCCAGGCCACAGACCCCAGGTTCGACCTTCAGGCGCGTCAAGCTCTGGGGCTGGACTGGTCGGGCGTTGGGGATTGAGCAGTAGCCATGCGTAGACCCTGGCGTTTTTACCGGCTGAGCCTGATGGCGCTGCTGGGATTGGTGTTCTGGAGCGGCCTGGCTACGCCCAGTCAGGCCCACTGGGCCGATCTCGCTGTGGCCGAGATCATCGTGGAGCAACGGCAGGTCCGCATGACCCTGACCTTTCCCACCGGCCTGCTGGCCCTAGCGGCTCCAGATGCACCCGGTTCTCAGGCCCCGGTCGTGCACCTAGATGAGGATCGGGATGGTCAGCTCTCTGCCGCCGAGATTCGCCAGCACCGGGCCGAGCTGCAAACCTTTCTGGCTGAGCGGATTCGCCTGAGCGACAGCAGGAGCGGGCGCAGCGGAGCGCTCACGGTTGCCCCGTCGGAGGCAGCGGCACTGCCGTCGGAGCTGGCGGGACCGGCGACGGGGACGCACAGCACCGTGCACCTGGTCTACACCTGGTCTCAGCCGCTGCAAGCGCTGAGCATTCACTACGACCTGTTTCTGCCGGGGCTGCCCAGCGCCAGTTGTCTGGCCACCCTGGTGGGGACCGATCAGGTGCAGACCTTCATCTTCACGCCGGACCACCGCGAGTTGGCGCTGGCGGGGAAGGCTGGGCCACTGGTCTGGCAGTTCCCGTGGCTGGCAGCGCTGGGTCGCTGGCTGGCGGCGGCGGCGGTCACGCTCGGGCTGTTTTGGCTGGTGCAGCGGCTTTTGCTGGCTTTTTGAGCCCGGACCTCGCGCGATGGGCACCGAACCACAATCACTGTTCTAGGGAGCTTTGTGATGAACCTTCGCCCTGCTTTTGTGTTGCCACGCGTCCTGGTCGGGCTGCTGCTGGCTCTGCTGTTTGCCTTGGGGGTTGCCCGCTCGGCGGAGGCGCATCCGCTTGGCAATTTCACGATTAACCACTTTGCTCGCCTGCAGGTCGGCCCTGAGCAGATTGCGGTTCGCTACGTGGTAGACACCGCTGAGGTTACGACCTTTCAAGAGATTCGCTCGGCAGATACTAACGGCGATGGCACCACGTCTCAAGGCGAGTTCGATGCCTACCGCGACCGCGTTGCTCCCCAGTATGCCAAGGGCCTTTTGCTCACGGTGGATGGCGCTCGGGTGCCGCTGCGGGTGGCTTCGAAGCGGCTGACTTTGCCCAAAGGCGCGGGCGGTCTTCTGACCCTGCGGCTGGAGTGTGACTTCGTGGGCGCAGTACCTGAGGCCGCAGGCACTGCGCCGCGCCGCCTGCGGTATGAGGATACCAATCACCGCGAGCGGCTGGGCTGGCATGAGCTGGTGGTGACTCCCGCGCTTGGGGCCTCGGTGTTTGACAGCTCGGCGTTTGGCACTGCGGTGACCGATGAACTCAAGGCGTATCCCCAGGAGCTGCTGACCCAACCTCTGGCGGAGCGTGTGGCCGAGTTGTCTTTTGGGCGCGGCAGTGCGCCGGTTGGGGCTAAGCCTTTGCTCAGTCGCAATCGTCGTCCGGTGGCTCCGGCGCGGGACCGGCTGGCTGAGTTGATCACGGTGCCGCAACTGACGCCAGGCGTGGTTCTGGTCAGTGTTTTGGTGGCCGCTGCCTTTGGGGCGCTGCACGCGTTTGCGCCAGGGCATGGCAAGACGGTGGTCGCGGCCTATCTGGTGGGGGCGCGGGGGACGGTGGGTCATGCGGCCTTTTTGGGGTTGACGGTGACAATCACCCACACACTGGGGGTATTCGCGCTCGGGCTGGTGACGCTGTTTGCCTCGCAGTATGTGCTTCCTGAGCAGCTGTTTCCGGTTCTCAGTTTGATTTCGGGGGGCCTGGTTTTGGCGATTGGCTTGAGCCTGTTCAGGCACCGCCTGCGCAAGGTGTTGGGCCATGCGCATTCGCATCACGCTCATGACCATTCCCATCACATTCATGACCATGCTCATGAGCATCACCATCACCATCACCACCATCATGCTGACGAGCACCCCCATCACCCTCACTCGGTAGCCAGGCAGAAGAGGCCTTCCCAGCCCGCCGAGTTCGGGGAGAGCAAGACTTCGGTTTTGCCCGGAATTGGGGAGCTGGGGGCAAGCGTGCAATTGGGCGTTCATGCGCATGGGGGGCGGTTGCATTCGCATCTGCCGCCGGGGGCGGAGGGGGCTCGCGTTACCTGGCGCAGCCTGCTGGCGTTGGGGATTTCGGGTGGGTTGCTGCCGTGCCCTTCGGCGCTGGTGGTGCTGCTGGCGGCGATCTCGCTGCAGCGGGTCGGCTTTGGGCTGCTGCTGGTGACTGCGTTCAGCCTGGGGCTGGCGGCCACCTTAACGGCGCTGGGCATTGCCTTCGTCTATGCGGGACGTCTGGTGAAGCTGCCCGCCTTGTCTAATCGCCTGACCCAGGCCCTGCCAACTGTGAGCGCTTTTGTGATCACCTGTGTGGGAGCTGCGATCGTCGCTGCCGAGACTGGCAAGCTGCTGCAAGTCATGAGCTAGGGCCACGAGCCGCCAAGACCATGGGTGTCAACTGAAGGCTGAAGCGCCCCAGATTAGCTGGGTCAGCGGGTCCTGGCCTCGGTCTCGCGACCCCCTCCACGGCCTCGCCACCCAACAACGGCGCTTCCCAAGCTCGGAGCCCGGAGCATCGAGTTCCCAGCCCCGCAGGTCGAGCTATCCGCTCCAGACTCCGAGTCCGGCACTCGCTCTCCCCAGCACCCAGCCTGGAAAGTTGAGAAAATGTCTCGAACTTCCCAGCCTTCAGCCCAGAGAGCCGAGTTCCAGACTGGAGACTTCGAGTGCTGAGCCGAAGGCTGCGAGTTCCAGGCTCGGCAGGCCAAGTGGCTAGCGGCAAGAATGTTCGCTCAGCCGTACCTTTGGGTGCTCATGATGGTGTTCTGGTCCGGCAACCTCAAGCTGCCTGCTCAGCCTCTTCTGTCAGCACCGCCAAGCTCAGCAAGGTGCCGCCAATCGTCGCCACCGGCAGGGTAACTAGGTTAATTCCCGGCAAGGTCAGCAGCACATACGTCGCCAGACCGAAGCCCCCCAGCAGGGCGAGGTGCGAACCCAGAAAGCCCAACTTCTGCCCCAGCCGCCAGCTCCGGCGCGACAGCGGCGGATCCACACAATCGAGCGCCGCAAAACAGACCGAAACCAAGATCACCGGAATGCCGCCCACCCCCGGCAGCCAAATCCCCATGCCCAACAGCAGCAGCGACACGGTCAGCAGCAAGCCCAGCATCGCCAGCGTATCGACCAGACCAATGGCGATCTCGCTCCACAAAGGCCGGGGCTGGCTGGCAACCTCACCGCGCAGCAGCTGCTCCGTCTGCTCCGAGAGCCTGGCCCGAAACGGCGCAGCCACCACCGAAATCACCGGAAAAAACAGCAGATAAGTGAGCACCAGCAACACCAAAGCCACCAAGCCCGAGCCCAAGGCCCGCGCTACCCCCTCCAGCCCGTCGGGCAAGCCTGCGATCACGCCGCTCAGCCACTGGTCCATGCCAGTTGTGCCCAGATAAATCAGCCCGCCGAAGAACGCCAGGCTCAACAAGATCGGCACCACGCTGGTGAGCTGCAGCGAGGGTGTCGCTAGCCATAGCGTCCACCCCGCCCCCAAAAAGCGGATTCCCATCCAGAACTGGTATACCGGGTTGCCTCGGCGCTTATAAGAAGACAGAAGTTGGACCACGGGCTCAGGCGCAAGCGACCTGCTCAAACTGCGGGTATCGGTCATAGCAACAACTCGCGACAATCGACGACTACGTCCTAGGCCCTTAATTATTTTTTCAGCTTTACTGTGATAAAGATCACTCATGGCAGTGACCCGGATCGCAGGTGTCGCTTCGAGAAGAGTTGATATTGGTAAGGACTCAACCATTATCGAGTCATCAACAGGGAACACACGACTGGCCGACAGCTCCGCTTCTTGCGCGCTCTGTCGGTTTTTTCGTTTGCGCCGCAGCCTTCGATGCAGCGTCCCGCGCAACTGGGGAAGTCGCTACAATAACCCCTGTCCTGCCGCTCGCGCCTCACCGTGACTGCTTCTCCTCCCTGTTCCGCCGCCGAGATTGCCGCCGAGGGGCTGACTGCCGCCGAGTATCAACTGATCCTAGAACGCCTGGGCCGTCATCCCAACCGAGCTGAGCTGGGCATGTTCGGTGTCATGTGGTCCGAGCACTGCTGCTACAAAAACTCGCGCCCCCTGCTCAAAGGCTTTCCGACTAGGGGCCCACGCATTCTGGTCGGTCCCGGCGAAAATGCTGGCGTGGTCAGCCTAGGCGGCTTGCGCGTTGCCTTCAAAATCGAATCGCACAACCACCCCTCTGCGATAGAACCTTTTCAGGGCGCGGCAACCGGCGTCGGCGGCATCTTGCGCGATATCTTCACCATGGGCGCGCGTCCGGTAGCCTTGCTCAATTCCCTGCGCTTCGGCTCGCTCGAAGACAGCCGCAGCCGCAGCCTGTTCAGCGGCGTGGTCGCCGGGGTAGCGCACTACGGCAACCTGGTCGGCGTGCCCACCGTGGGCGGCGAGGTCTACTTTGACCCGGCCTACACTGGCAACCCCCTGGTCAACGTCATGGCGATCGGCGTGATGGAAACCCCCGAGATCGTCAAATCAGCTGCCGTGGGTCTGGGCAATCCGGTGCTCTATGTTGGCTCCACCACCGGGCGCGACGGCATGGGTGGGGCCAGCTTCGCCAGCGCCGAACTCAGCGACCAGTCTGAGCAAGACCGCCCCGCCGTGCAAGTGGGCGACCCCTTCCTAGAAAAATCGCTGATCGAAGCCTGCCTGGAAGCGTTCAAAACCGGCGCTGTCGTCGCCGCTCAGGACATGGGCGCAGCAGGCATCACCTGTTCCACCGCCGAGATGGCGGCCAAGGGCGGCGTTGGCATCGAGTTGGACCTCAGCAAAATCCCGGTCCGCGAGAGTGGCATGGTGCCGTATGAATACCTGCTCTCCGAGTCGCAAGAGCGGATGTTGCTGGTGGCCGAGCGGGGGCGAGAGGCTGAGCTGATCGAGATCTTCGAGCGCTGGGGCCTGCAGGCGGTGGTTGCGGGCACGGTGATTCCAGAGCCCGTCGTGCGCATTCTCTTCCAGGGCGAGGTCGCCGCAGAAATCCCTGCCGCCGCCCTGGCCGAGAACACCCCCATCTACCACCGCCAATTGCCAGACACTCCAGACTATGCTCGCCAAGCTTGGGCGTGGCGCCCCGAGCAGCTGCCGCCCGCCAGCGCGACTGGCATCGCCGGGCAAACCTGGACCGAGGTGCTGCTCAGCCTGCTCGACACACCAACCCTGGCCTCAAAGCGCTGGGTCTATCGGCAGTACGACCAGCAGGTGCAGAACAATACGCTGGTGCTGCCAGGCGCAGCGGACGCGGCGGTGATTCGGCTGCGCGCTCAGGATTTCGCGATCGGAGAGGTCCCTGAGCTAGAGCTGGGCGGGCCAGGTCTCGCTGCCACGGTTGATTGCAACGCCCGCTATGTCTACTTGGACCCTTATGAGGGAGCCAAAGCCGCCGTCGCTGAAGCCGCGCGCAATCTCAGCTGCGTGGGCGCTGAGCCGCTGGCCGTGACCGACAATCTCAACTTTGGCAGCCCTGAAAAGCCCGTGGGCTACTGGCAATTGGCCGAGTCCTGCCGAGGCCTTGCCGAAGCCTGCCGGGAGCTGAATACCCCCGTGACCGGCGGCAACGTTTCGCTGTACAACGAGACAATCGACACCGAGGGCAAACCCCAGCCGATCTACCCCACGCCCGTGGTGGGCATGGTGGGCGAGGTGCTGGACTTGCGTCAGGTCTGCGGCCAAGGCTGGCAGGGCGAGGGCGACCTGATCTACTGGCTGGGCGTCGGGCCAACTGAAGCACTGGTAACTCTGGGTGGCTCCGAGTACCTGGCGGCGATTCACCACACGGTGGCAGGCCGTCCACCCCGTGTAGACTTCGACCGGGAGCGGCGGCTGCAGTCGGTGGTGCGCGAGGGCATTCGACGCGGCTGGCTACGCTCTGCCCACGACTGCGCCGAGGGTGGCTTGGCAGTAGCTCTAGCCGAATGCTGCATCAGCAGCCAGCGAGGCGCTCAGATCCAACTGGCCGATCCGCAAGGGCGGCGCTGGGATGAAATTCTGTTTGGCGAGAGCACAGCGCGCATTTTGGTCTCGGTTGCGCCGGAGCCAGCCAGCGTACAAAGCTGGGAAGCCTTTTTGCGTGAGCACCTGGCCGATCACTGGGGCAGGCTGGGCAGCACCGACGCGCTGGGAAGCGCAATTCAGATCACCGGGCCTGAAAACCTTCTCTTAATCAACGCTACGATTGAGGTGTTAGCAGAACGTTACACTCAGGCCATCCCACGCCGGATGGCGGTTTAGGTTTTTCGATTTCCCCGGCCATCTCACCACCTAAAACTGCATGCTTCCTACCCCCTTCGATGCCTCTGCCCCCTCACCCGGTTCGGTCATGTTACCTGGTGAGCGCGCTGACAAGCCGGAGGAGGCCTGTGGCGTCTTCGGCCTCTATGCACCCGGTGAGGATGTCGCCAAGCTCACCTATTTCGGCCTCTATGCTCTACAACACCGAGGTCAGGAGTCGGCGGGCATTGTTAGCTTCGACGGCGATCAGACTCACTTGCACAAGGACATGGGCCTGGTTTCGCAGGTGTTCAGCGAAGCCATCCTCACCAGTCTGACCGGCCACATCGCCGTTGGCCATACCCGCTATTCCACGACTGGCTCCAGCCGGGTGGTGAATGCTCAGCCCGTGGTCGCCCCCACCCGGCTGGGGGCTGTGGCCCTGGCGCACAACGGCAATCTAGTCAACACCGAGGCCCTGCGCGCCGAACTGCTCAAGCGCAACCATCCCCTGCACTCGACCACCGACTCTGAGGGCATCGCCTTCGCGATCGCCGAAGCCGTCAACGAAGGCCAGGATTGGATCGAGGGCACCCTAACTGCCCTGCGCCGCTGCCAGGGAGCCTTTAGCTTGGTAATCGGCACGCCTGCCGGGCTGATAGGAGCCCGCGACCCCAACGGCATCCGCCCCTTAGTCCTCGGCATCCTGAACGACTCGCACTACGTCCTGGCGTCCGAAACCTGCGGCCTGGACATCATCGGCGCGGAGTTCCTGCGTGAGGTCGAGCCCGGCGAACTGGTGTGGATCGACGCCGAGGGGCTGAAGTCACGGCGTTGGATGGTTGCGGAGCGCAAGCTGTGCATCTTCGAGATGATCTACTTCGCCCGTCCTGACAGCATCATGGACGCCGAAAGCCTGTACAGCTACCGCATGCGCCTTGGGCAGATGCTGGCCCAGGAAGCGCCCGCCGAGGGGGATGTGGTCATTGCCGTGCCAGACTCGGGCGTGCCTGCGGCGATTGGCTTCTCGCAAGTTGCAGGCATTGCCTACGCCGAGGGGTTGATCAAGAATCGCTATGTTGGTCGCACCTTCATCCAGCCCACCCAGGCCATGCGTGAGTCGGGGATCCGCATGAAGCTCAACCCCCTGCGCGACGTGCTCGCTGGCAAGCGCCTCATCGTGATCGATGACTCGATTGTGCGGGGCACCACCAGCCGCAAGCTTGTGAAAACCCTGCGCGAGGCAGGCGCGACTGAGGTCCACATGCGCATCTCCTCGCCCCCGGTCACCCACCCCTGTTTCTACGGCATCGACACCGACTCCCAGGAGCAGCTGATCGCCGCCACCCACTCGGTTGAGGAAATCGCCGCCCAAATCGGCGTAGACTC
>JANNOU010000027.1:0-2945 GCA_031399305.1 Leptolyngbya sp. SOY_34_metabat_272 | reverse complement strand
AGACAATCCGGACGACGAAGCGCTCGCGCTTCGCGCCCTCCGACGCAGCAATATCACCAACTCAATTGTGGTGGTTCGCGATGGCGTTGAAGCGCTAGATTACCTGTTCGGTACTGGTCGGTATGCCGGTCGCGATCTCAACCTGAAGCCGACCGTGATCCTGCTGGATCTGAAATTGCCCCGGATCAATGGCATCGAAGTACTGCGTCGCTTGCGCTCAGATGAGCGCACCAGCCTCTTGCCAGTGGTGGTATTGACCACCTCCCGAGAAGAACAAGATCTGCTCAGCAGCTATAGCTTTGGCTGCAATAGCTACATTCGTAAACCCGTAGATTTTATTCAATTTGCAGAAGCCGTTCGTCAATTGGGCATGTATTGGCTGCTGATGAATGAACCCCCCCCTGCCCCACGACTCAGCTGAAATGAGCCAGCCGCTACGGGTCCTGATCGTGGAGGACTCCGAAGACGACATGGTCCTGCTCCTGCGGCAACTGCGCCACGGCGGCTACGCGCCCACTTGGCAGC
Organism: Leptolyngbya sp. SOY_34_metabat_272; assembly: GCA_031399305.1. Classification (GTDB taxonomy): domain Bacteria; phylum Cyanobacteriota; class Cyanobacteriia; order FACHB-261; family FACHB-261; genus FACHB-261. Next base: position 2,420 of record JANNOU010000027.1, on the reverse strand, counting down.
GCGTTGACACTGCCACCGCCATGGCCGCCGCGCTCGACCAGCACGCCTGGGATATAGTCATCGCCGATCACCACCTGCCCACGTTCAGCGCTCCCCACGCCCTGCGTTTGCTCCAACAAAAAAATCTCGATCTGCCCTTCATCATTGTGTCCGGCACAATCGGCGAAGATGTCGCTGTCGCCGCCATGAAAGCGGGAGCCCACGACTATTTGATCAAGGGAAAGCTGGCGCGGCTGGTGCCCGCCGTCGAGCGCGAATTACGTGAAGCCCAAGAGCGGCAACAACGGCGCAACGCCGAACAGGCCCTGCGCGAAAACCAAGAACGCTTCCGCTCGCTAATCGAAAATGCCCTAGACATCATCACCGTCCTAGAAGAAGACGGCAGTATCCGCTACGAAAGCGCTTCCGTAGAGAGAGTGCTCGGCTACGCGCCTGCCGCCCTGATTGGCAAAAAAATGCTCGACTACGTCCACCCCAAAGAAGTTGCCCAGGTTGCAGGGATGCTGACCCGAGTCAAACAGCACCGGGACACCGCATGCTCAGTCGAGTTCCGCTTTCAACATCGCCAGGGCGCCTGGCGAATCCTAGAAGCGATTGGCAAGTACTTCCTGGATGCGTCGGGCAAGGGCAGTGTAGTGATCAATGCCCGCGACATCACCGAGCGCAAACAAGCAGAGGACATGCGCCAACAACTAGAGCGCGAAAAAGAGCTGCGCGAACTCAAAATCCGCTTTTTCTCGATGATGTCGCACGAACTCCAGAACCCGCTCACCGCGATTATGGGAGCCACCGAACTGCTAGAAGACTATAGCCACAAATTCAGCGACGAGAAACGCAGTCAACTCTTTCAAACCATCCGCAGCTCGATCAAACAGATCACCCATTTGCTCAATGACACACTGGTGATCGGCAAGGCTGAGTCCGGACGCTTTGAGTTCAGGCCAGAGCCGCTGGAGCTGGCGAGCTTCTGCTCAGAGCTGATCGACCAAATGCGCCTGAGCCCTGGCGGCCAGCCTACAATCCACTGGATCGGTGACGGCCACCCCTTCCCCGCAGCCATGGACGCAGAACTCTTGCGCCATATCCTTGGCAATCTGCTGTCTAATGCAGTGAAATATTCGCCGCCGGGGCGAGCAGTCCACTTTGAACTCAGGCGCGGAGCACTGGCCCAGCCAGACCCTGAGGAGGCGGCGATTTTTCGCATTCAAGATCAAGGCATTGGCATCCCGCCTGAAGATCAACAGCAACTGTTCGACTCGTTCCATCGCGCCCGAAACGTTGGCAGGATCCCAGGCACCGGCTTGGGCTTAGCCATTGTCAAACAGTGCGTGGACTTACACGGCGGTAGCATCGCCCTGGAGAGCCAAGTCGGGGTCGGCACCACATTCACGGTCACCCTGCCTTTGCGGAGCTGCCCCGCTTAGTTTCGTCTGGCCCAGGTTCACTGGTAAGCTAAGCGGCGGCGACCCTCCTCGGCTGCCGCCATCCACTTCGCGGGTGTACGACTCATGGGCGAGAGCACTCTCCCAGCTTCTGGCGCGGCAGAGCCGGTCAGCTTTGACTTTTCAGTGATTCTGCCGGTCTACAACGAGCAGCAGGGCATCGGCACCACCCTGGATCACCTCCAGAAAAACCTACAAGCGGTGAGCTGCCGCTACGAGCTGATCGTGGTCAACGACGGCTCCACCGACCAGACCGCCCGCCTGCTGCGCCAGCGCCAAGACATCCGGCTAGTCGAGCACGGCTGGAATCGCGGCTACGGCGCGGCGCTCAAGACCGGCATCCGCCATGCCCGCTACCCGCTGATTGTGATCACCGATGGCGATGGCACTTATCCCAACGAGCGCATCCCAGAGCTGGTCGCCCTGAGCGCCCAGGCGGACATGGTGGTGGGAGCACGCATTGGGGCCAAGGTGGAGTACTCGCCGCTCCGCCGCATTCCCAAGTGGTTTCTGGTGCACTTTGCCCAGTGGATCACGCGGCGGCGCATCCCCGATCTCAACAGCGGCCTACGCGTGTTTCACAAAGATGTGGCAGAGACCTTTTTGAACATCCTGCCCGACACCTTCAGCTTCACTACCACAATCACCGTGGCGATGCTGACCAACCACTATGTGGTCCACTACGAGCCGATCGATTTCTACCACCGGCTGGGCCGCAGCAAAATCAAGCCGATCCAGGACACGCTGCGCTTCGTGCAGCTGATTCTGCGCACGGGGGTGTACTTCGCGCCGCTACGCGTGTTTTTGCCGGTGGCGGGCGTGTTTTTCGCAGCTTTCTTGTTCACGTTCTGCCAGGACGTGTTTGTGCGCGAGGACCTGACCGAACGGACCTTGATCCTATTTGTGGCGGCTACGCAAATTGGCATGTTCGCGCTGCTGGCAGACATGATCGATAAGCGCAGCAGCCGGTGAGACCGC
>JANNOU010000025.1:0-21836 GCA_031399305.1 Leptolyngbya sp. SOY_34_metabat_272 | reverse complement strand
CACCAGAGGGCGATCGCAGCAAAGGTATATACTACACAAAAAACGTGATGGCCAGCAGTTGGATCTGCTAGTTCAATTCAACAGGAACGTTATGCTGCTTTGGATTATCTGAGAGAACAGACCACACAAGTTATCTGTTGGCGTTCAGAATTAAGGTGCCTCGCGATCATTTGTAAGACAGCGTTTTGCGGCATTTGCTCAGATGCACTACAAGCCACGAGCTACGAGTGTTTGTGTTGACAAGTCTCTCTCCTCTCCCTAAGCTTGAGATATGAAGGTGAGGGACATCATCAAACTGATTGAGCAAGATGGTTGGTATTTGGCTCGCACACGAGACAGCCGCCGTCAAGACAAACATCCTAGCAAGACAGGTTTAGTCACTGTACCCGGAAAACCAAGTGATGACTTAGCTCCGGGAACATTAGATAGCATTTTGAAGCAAACAGGTCTGAAATGATGCAGTACCTTATCATAATTGAGAAGACAGAAACCGGATATTCCGCCTATTCTCCTGACCTACCAGGATGTGTCTCGACTGGAGCAACCCGTGAAGAAATTGAACAAAACATGCATGAAGCGATGGAGTTCCATTTGGATGGGTTGAAGTTGGAGGGTTTAGAAATTCCACAACCTACGACCTCATCAGCCTATGTCGAGGTCGCAGCCTAACCCTGCGTTGGAGCCGACCGTATCAAGCTTATCTGAAGCGGATAGGCGGACGATCCTGCTGCTAAGCTCAGAGTTTCTTGTCGCCGCTTAGCTTGGTCGTTAGGCACGCTGAACTCCCTATCACTGGGGACAATCCAACCGCTGTCTTCTGCACTGGGAATCATACTAAGACTCTTTGAAAATTTATTGGAGATTCATGATGTCTCGCGCCCTACGACTCTGGCCTTTGCTGACAGGCACCCATCGATACGAGAAGGTGGTATCCACCCGAAACAGAGGTCACGGTCAATTCATCGACGCGCCAATCTTGGCCTACCTGATCGAGACACCGGATGGTCGTATCCTCTATGACGTCGGCTGTGACTATCGCAAGATAGCCACTCCCGAACTCCGCGCGCAGTTCTTTGACCCTATGCGCCCCCTGTTCGAACCGCCCGAGATGTCTGAGGATCAACGGATTCCACATTACCTACAGAGACTCGGACTAACTGCCAAGGACATTGATGTCGTATTTCTCGGGCATCTTCACTTTGACCATGCCGGTGGCTTGTGCGATCTGCCCGGCTGCGAAATCCATGTGCATCGCGCAGAACTGGCTGCCGCCCGCACTAAGCTTGACGACGGAGTCTTCGAGGACGAAATTGCCACCAGCGCTCACTGGTGCATTCAGAGCGGTGAATATGAAGTCTCAAAGGGTGTTCACGCCATTGCCACTCCCGGTCACACTGCGGGACATATGTCACTGTTCATCGAACTACCCAAAGGAAAGCCGGTTGTGCTCTGCGGCGATGCTGCCGACCTAGCCGAGAATCTGTCTGATGAAGTAGCACCCGGCTATTGCTGGCAAGACGATGAGGCCCTTGCCATCGCGAGCATTCGCAAACTCAACACCATGGCTCAGTCAGAAAATGCCGAGCTTTGGCCAAATCACGACTTCCCGTTTTTCAACGGTCTACCAAGCTTCCCTGCGTGGCGAGACTAAGAACGCCATGAGCCGAGCCCTCTGCGTCACTCAGCCAGCGTTTTGCCCCAGCGTCCCAGCGGTCAGCTTCGCGGTCCCCGCTCAGAACTCGACCCGTGAAGCATTTTGCACCTGCACCCAAACTCTGAACTTGAGCGGTCGAGCGCTGAGGTGCAAGGCTCAAGCTTGTGGCTTCAGCGAGCGAGCTGAGAAGGTCAAGGGTCGTGAGTGAAGGGTCGAGCAGGAGGCGTCAGTCACAGGGATTTCGGGGGTTTTAGCCATCGGGACTCGGCTTAAGCCAGTGCCATTCGGTTCCGAGGCTCAGACCCGAGCCTCGGAACCTCGCGTGTTGCGCACCGGACCTGCTATGCGCCCGGTTTGTGGGTTGAGCGGGCAGTTCAACCCATCAAAATGACTGTGTCGATCACGTGGATGACGCCGTTATCGGCTTCGATATCGGCAGCAACGACCGTAGCATTCTTGACTTCAAACCCGTCAGAGCAATCGATGCGGATGGGGGAGCCTTCGACCGAGGTGACCGAATCGACCGCTGCAAGGTCAGCCTGGGTGAGCTTTCCAGACACGACATGGTATTTCAAAATTCGGGTGAGTTGGGGGATATTTTGCACCAGGGTTTGAATCGTGCCTGGCGGTAGTTTCGCGAAGGCGTCGTCGTTGGGAGCAAACACAGTAAAAGGACCGGGGCTTTTCAGCGTCTCCACTAGACCTGCGGCCTGGACAGCCGTCACCAGGGTTGTGAACGCTCCCGACCCCACGGCAATCTCAACAATATCCGGCATAACTTTCGCTGATCCACAAGAGCAATCCACTACTGTGAATTGTAGGCCTGAATTTTGAGCAAGCCTGTCCAGAACCAGAGTTTGAAAGCGCCGATTTGTTCCAGTTTGGTAGGATGCTCTCGAACGCCTGCCCTCGCCTGGACTCATGGATTCTCAGCTGCCCACACTCAGCTTCTGCGCCATCGTCAAGAATGAAGTTCCGCGACTAGCAGACTGCTTAGACAGTGTGCGAGAGGTGGCCGATGAGCTGATCGTGCTGGATACCGGATCCACCGACGGCACCCCCGAATTGGCCGCACAACTGGGCGCGCAGGTGTTTCACTTCGCCTGGTGCGATGACTTTGCTGTCGCCCGCAACGAGTCGCTGCGCTACGCTCACGGCCAGTGGATCTTGGTGTTGGATGCTGACGAGACCCTGCTAAGGGACTTTGTGCCCACGCTGCGCCAGCTCCTGAGCCAGGCTGACCACCTAGCCTTCAACTTAGTGCGTCACGAAATTGGGGCGACCCAATCGCCTTATTCGCTGGTCTCGCGACTGTTTCGCAACCGAGCAGATCTGCGCTTCTCGCGGCCCTACCACGCGATGATCGACGACGCCGTGGCGGCAGTGCTGGCGCAGGAGCCTCAGCTCAAGGTCAGCACCGTGTCCCAGGTCGCCATCGCCCACACTGGCTATAGCCAGGCCAATCTGCAAGCCCGCGACAAGCTCGCCTTCGCCGCCCGCCTAATGCAGCGTTACCAGGCCGCGCACCCAGATGACCCCTACGTGTGCAGCAAGCTGGGAGCCCTATACGTAGAAGCCGGGCAACTGACGCGGGGAATCGCCTTGCTAGAGCAGGCGCTGGCCACACCGCAGGCTGAAAACGTCCAGATTCAGTTTGAACTGCACTACCACCGGGCGATTGCCGCGACCCAACAGCAAGATCTGCGCAGCGCCGACCAGCATTACCGCTCAGCGCTGCGCCTGCCTGTATTGGCACCCCTGAAGCTGGGGGCCTATCTCAACCTGGGCAGCCTATTGCACGGTCAGGGCGATCTGAAGGGCGCGATCTCGCTCTACCGCACAGTGCTGGAGATCGATCCGAGCCTAGCGGACGCACATTACAACCTCGGCCTAGCGCTCAAAGCCTCAGGAGAGCTGCTCGGCGCAACCCGCGCCTACCAGCAGGCGATTACCCTCAACCCCAGCCACGCCCGCGCCCACCAGAATTTGGGGGTCGTGCTGATGCATCGAGGCCAGCTCACCCAGGCCACAGCAGCTTTCCAGTCCGCAATCGCGCTGCACGAAACCCAGAATCGCCCCCAAGAGGCCGCGCAACTGCGGCGGGGTTTGCAGGACCTGGGAATCAAAATCTAAAGGCTGGCAGCAGGGCTTCTGGCGCTCCTGAGGAACTTTTTGGGGGCAATTGGTTACAGTGAGATTAGGGCTGCATCCAGGGCGCATCAAAGCTTCCAAGCAGGTAGCACGGGGATGAGCACGGATCTCGATTCAACTTTGCCCCTGCCCGCGATTTGGGGGGCGGCGCTGGCGGCAGCGTGGTTAGGTCGGCAATGTATTTGGCTTGCCTACCGAATTGATCTGTTTAGGAAGCTCGCTACCTGGTTGAGCAATCGGCCAATTTTAGCCCCCTCCTTCTGGCTACTGATCGCCCCATTCCTGTTTACGTATCTGGCCGAACATGAATTGCCAGGGGCCTTCAAACAGATCACGGCGCTAGCAACTTTTATCCTGGGCATCGTAGTTGCTAGAGACGACAAACAGAAAGACACACAAAAGCGCGAAGAAGAGTTTCTAGCAGCTCTCTACCGGGGCTTGCTGACCACCCAGCTCGATTTGACCTTCAATCTAAAGGCGCTGTTTGAAGGGCTGAAGGTTCTGATTGAGGAGCGGCAGATTGACAATTTTAGCGGAATTAAGCCAATCCAGACCAATACGTTAGACCTGATCAAAAGTGTGGGTCTGCCCCTCTATCTTTCTTCACTGATTGGGATCTCCATTATTCTCGACGACAACATCATAGAATTTAACGAATTGCTCAAAACCAGAGGTGAAATCCTTGAAGCTGGAGAGGAATTTGAGCAGGAGCCATCTGCGCTAGCCGCCCAAATCCTAGAAGTCGATCAAAAGCTCATTGAGGTCGGCAACGAGGCGCTGCGGGCGATCTCCAGAATCTCCCGAGAGATTGCCAGATCTCGGTAAGCCGCCCCGGCTTCGCTCAGTTATTTTGTTTGGGTGTCTCTGTGTCAATATATTCGCGCCAGCGGCTGATGCCTTCCCCGTTGAAGTCAACCGTAATGGCGTCGTCGGCTCTATTCTGGGCACCGGTCCCGGTCTCAGTATCTTGCCAAGCCCATTCCAGGCAAGCTCGATTGCCCTCGATCAGAATTCGGCGAATTTCAATCTTCACCTGGGTATGGGTTGATGCGAACTCAGCCACCGCCTGTTGAATGGCGGCTGGTCCAACCCAGCGCTGACCAGGCACCACCAATTCGCCATTGGTGGCAAATAGTGCGGCGAAAGCAGGTGCATCCCCTACTATCCAGGCTTCCCTGGCCCGCTGAAGGACTGAGCGAATCTCCTCTGGCTCCATCGAGTTAATGACCAGGCCCGCGAGTGCAAACCCCGACTTGAGCCTGCTGTTGAATGGTCGCGATTTTGGCTTCTAGCTTCGCGTGCAGCGCTTGCAAAATCTCGATCTTCTCCTCCGTCTCCTCTAGAGAAAGATAGAGCATTGCCAGGGCCTTCTGTTGGTCTCGGCGGGGTCGGGGTCGCTTCGGACGCGCTCTGAGTTGTAGGCACGGTTTGTGAGTCACACTTGCAAGAATCATGTTGGCTTCTGTGCTCAGATTTAAGCTCATTATGACCGGATGCACTAGATCCAGGATGACGATGGTCTGAAGCCTGGATGACAAGCGCCTAATAATCTTGCTCAACAGCTCTCATCAATAGTTCAGCCGATTCTCAGCTTCGGGCTCGGCGGTAAAAGTTGATTCAGGAAAAACTCATCTTCTCTGTGAGAATGTCAGTTAAGTTTTAGGAGAGAACGTCGACAGTCAGTACCACTGGGACCCGTTGTGAGTCTTTGATGAGGTTTGCCCGCCGGTTGTTGAGTTCGTTACACCTCGTCCAAATTGATGGGCGCTCGCTGCGGGTGCGTCTGATTTTGGGGATGGCCACGTTTGCGCTGCTGAGCTTGGGGGGGGTCGCGGGCTGGACGAGTTGGACGCTCCAGCAGTGGCTGGTGGGTACGCACCAGCAGGCCGTACAGACAATCGCCGAGCGCCTGCCCCGAGACGCGGAGCTTTACAGCGAGATGATGGGCGTGCCCCAGGCGCTGCAGCGGGCGCTCAACCAGCTCACCACGCCGGGGCTGGTGATTTGGGTCAAGGATTCAGATGGTCGCCGCTTGGCTCAATCCAAGGAGGTGGAAGCCCTGCCTGAGACATTGCGCGAGGCGTTGATGGCGATCTCAACGATGCCCAATTCTCCCCAAGTGCGTGAGATTGACCAGCGTTACTTCATTCTGTTCGGCTTGCCTTTGCCTTTGCGGGGCACGAATCTTGGGACCCTAAATCTGGCTAAGGATATCACCCGTGATCAGGTTATGTTGCTGGAGATGGTTCGGTCTCTGGTGCTAGCCAGCGTTTGGGGAACGGTTTTGGTGACAGGGGCTAGTGCGTGGTATGTCGGGCGGGAGTTGCGACCTCTGCAGCAACTCAGCCAGATGGCGGGTCAGCTTTCAGCCCACGACTTCGGCCAGCAGCCGCTGCGGGTCAAGCACGCTCCCAGCGAAGTGCGAGAGCTGGCTCAGACTTGCAACCAGATGCTCTCGCGCTTGTGGGACGCCTGGGAGCAGCAGCGTCAGTTTGTCAGCAATGTCTCCCACGAGCTGCGCACACCGCTGACGGTTGTGCACGGTTACTTGCAGAGCGTGCTTAAGCGGGGGGCCAATCTCAGCGAGCCGCAGCGCGAGGCCTTAGAGACGGCCAGCGCTGAAGCCGAGCACACCATCCGATTGTTGAAGGATCTCCTGGAGCTGGCCCGTTCGGACAGTGGCAATCTGCGCTTCAATCTAGAGTCGGTTCCTCTAGAGGAGTTGGCTGCTGAGGTAACCGGCATGGGCAGACCGTTCACGCAACGGCTGATCACGGTTGAAACTGAGGGTTCTGCGCTAATTGTCAAGGCAGACCGCAGCCGCCTCAAGCAGGTGCTGCTCAACCTGCTCGATAACGCCGTGAAATACGCGGACCCACAATCGCCGATCACGATCCGACTGGCTCGGCTCGGCGAATTTGTGACGATTCAAGTGTGTGACCAGGGTCCTGGCATCGCGCTGCAACAGCAGGCCCGCATTTTCGAGCGTTTCTATCGTCTGGATGAGCACCGCAACGGCTCGATTGAGGGCTGCGGTCTGGGTCTATCGATTGTGAAAACCCTGACCGAAGGCATGGGGGGTAGCGTGACCGTGCGCTCCATGCCGGGAGAAGGAAGCGTCTTCACTGTGAGTTTGCCCTCTTACCGGTAACGATTGTGACTACCCATATTCTTTTGGTCGAAGATGAAGTCAAGCTAGCGCGCTTCGTGGAGCTGGAACTTACCTACGAGGGATACCAGGTCAGCGTGGTTCACGACGGTCTATCCGGGTTAACCGCTGCGCGCGAGTCCAATCCAGATATCGTGATTTTGGATTGGATGCTGCCTGGTTTGGCTGGCGTGGAAATTTGTCGCCGGTTGAGATCGACTGGGAACAAGGTACCAGTGATTCTCTTGACCGCTAAAGATGAAATCAGCGACCGGGTGACCGGCTTGGATGCGGGGGCCGACGATTATGTCGTGAAGCCGTTCAGCATTGAGGAGCTGCTGGCGCGAGTGCGGGCCCACTTACGCCGCACCCAGGAAGAAAACCTGGATCTCTTACAGTTTGAGGACTTGAGCCTTAACCGCTTAACTCGTGAGATTTACCGGGGCGCACGCTCGATTGAACTGACCACCAAGGAGTTTGATCTGCTGGAGTTGCTGCTTTCCCATCCTCGGCAGGTTCTCACTCGCGACCGGATCCTGGAGCAGGTCTGGAAATATGACTTCGCGGGCGATTCCAATATCATTGAGGTCTATGTTCGCTACCTACGCCTCAAGCTGGAGAAGAATCAGGAAAAACGCCTACTGCACACGGTGCGAGGCGTCGGCTATGTCTTGCGCGAATGATCCAGAGGCTATTTCTGCTTGAGGATCAGCAAGGCAACGTCATCGTAGATCTTTTGCTGACCAATGTGCTGGCGCAGATCGTCGATGGCCGCTTGTCTGATCTCACTGGCTGATCGTTGCCAGTGGCAGCTAATAATCTCGCACAATTGCGCGAGGCCGTACCGTTCCCCTTCCAGATTCTCAGCTTCAGTAATGCCGTCGGTGTAAAGCGCTACGATGTCGCCTGGGTTCAACTGGACCTGAGTTTGAGCTACAAATTCAGCAATATCTTCTTCAAGTCCAATTGGAAAACCTAGATCAATCGTGTCGAATTTCTCGATTCTACCACCCGCCCGCACGACGATCATCTCCTCATGCTGGCCGCTCAGGCTGAGGACACCTTGTTCATAATCCATCAAGGCGAGGGTCATGTTTTTGTCAGAGTTCATGCGCTGGACGTTGCCGTAGATAGTTCGATTGAGAACGTCCAAAAACTTGGTCGAATCCGTCTCATCACTGGCCAATAAAGCCCGTACTGCGGTCTGCGCCATGATCATTAAAACGCCGCTTTCTAAGCCGTGCCCTGTGACGTCACCGATGCCAATTTTGATTTTGCCTTTGTGCTGCAGCACGTCGTAGTAGTCGCCACCGACTTCATCCGCAGGTTCCATAAAACCAGCGATCTCTAGTTCGGTAATTTGGCTCAATTCTTCTTGTTTAGGCAACAGCATTTGCTGCAGTCGGCGGGTCACATCTAGCTCAGCTCTCATTCTGAGGTTCTCGACTTTGAGCTGTTTGAGTCTGATGTGAGTTTTGATCCGGGCCAGCAATTCATCCTTTTCGATGGGTTTGGTCAGGTAATCATTGGCTCCTGCCTCCAAGCCAGTCACTAAGTCTGATACCTGATTCTTGGCGGTGAGCAGCACAATCGGCAGTTCGTCGAGCTGCCGGGTCTCTCGAAGTTTCTGGATGACTTCATAGCCGCTCAGGCGTGGCATCATCAGGTCGAGCAAAATCAGGTCGGGGTGCAAACCCTGCTCAATCAGCCTCAATGCCTCGATGCCATCGGCTGCCTGGGTCACGATGTAGTTGCGTGGCGACAAATAGTTAATCAGAACTTGACGATTCACCGGCTCGTCATCCACGATCAATATTTTTGCTTGGCCTTTAGTGATCTCTGATCGCAGTGATGCTAAATCTGTTGGGAGAGGCAGCGGTTCGCTGCGACCAAGCTCCCAGGATTGAGGGCGAGTCACCAGGGACTGACGGCTCAACTGAGAGGCTGGATGGGGTTGGTCGATCTCGCCAATCTCCCCCTCAAATATAGGCAAGCTAAAGGTGAAGCGCGAGCCTACGTCTAGCGTGGAGTCAACGTAAATTTCTCCACCCTGAAGTTCTACCAGTTTTCGAGTAATGGCTAGGCCCAGGCCAGTGCCGCCGTACAGACGCGCCGTGGAGCCGTCAGCCTGCTCGAAGGATTCAAAAATTCGGTCTACCTTCTCAGCGGGTATGCCGATGCCAGTATCCGCGACGGTAATCACTAGGTAACGATCGACTGCTTCTGCCGAGATTTTTATGCTGCCTTGATCGGTGAATTTGATCGCATTGCCGACTAGGTTATACAAGATTTGCTGCACGCGGTTTTCATCCGCCTCGGCCAGTGGCAGATCTGGGGGGATCGTATTGGCCAGCTGCACCTGTTTTTGGCCAACTAAGGGCTGACTGAGGGCCAGAACCATTTCTGCGATGGCTCGAATCGCGACTGGCCCGAGTTTCAGCTCGATATTTTGGTGTTTTAGCTTGGCGAAATCCAGGATGTCATCGATCAGATGAGCCAAGCGCCGACCGCTCGAAACGACGATGGCCAGATTGGCGCAAGTCTGTGGGGGCAGTGGGCCTGTGACCCCGTCGATCAGCGACTCGGCAACGCCGATCATGCCGTTGAGTGGCGTTCTTAATTCGTGAGAAGTATTGGCCAAAAACTGATCTTTGAGCTGATCGAGATGCTGCAACTCTGAATTTTTGGCTTCTAGCGCCGTGAAAGATTCTTGCAACTGCTGCGCCATTTGGTTGAAGGACTGGGCCAGAGTCCCCAACTCATCGATTGCCTGCACCTCAACCCTTTGCTCTAGGTCCCCTTGGCTAATGGCCTGGGAGGCTGCGTTGAGTCGCAGAACGGGCCGCGTGATCAGACCAGCGGTGAAGATGCCCAGCCCGGTTGCCAGTCCCAGAGCTGCCAGGCACAGCAGAATCGTCGTGTAGGTATTGGCATTGATTCGCGCCATGAAGTCGGCTTCTGGGACGACCACGACAATTAACCAGCTCAGACCTCGACCATCCTCAAACGGCAGGACCTGAACGAACTGCCGTTGCCCACTCAGCGTGAAGTCCAGCTGCTGGGCACGCTGAATTTTGTCAAAGCCGCCAAATTGTTGTTGTAACTGCCGAGCGGTGTCCCCAATTAAAGGTTCCAGGCTCTGCGTGGCCTGAAGTAATTTAGCTTGATCGCCTTTGCCCACGGTGAGCGGTTCGTTCGTGGAACTGGAGATAATCTGGCCGGAGCGATCGATCACAAAGGCCAGTCCCGATTTGCCGATTTGCAGGCTGGACAGGAACTGGCGAAAGTCCTCGGGCAAGGTCACATCGGTTGCACAAACGCCTGAAATGCCCCCGTCAGTTTTGTTGTAGATCGGTTGGCTCGCGGTAATGGTGGGCAGCAAGGTGGTGAAATCGAGATAAACTTCACTCCAGGTTGCTTGCCGTGCTCGTAAAGCTGCTTTGTACCAGGGACGGATGCGGGGGTCGTAGATTCTACCCACTTTTGCAAGACTGGTTCGCTGGCCTCGGGCATCCATGCGGTAAAGATTCAGCCGTCCCCGCGTCGATGGATTGCGAGTGTATAGTTGCAGCTCACTATTATCATCGGTCCGCGTCACGCCAATAAAGCCGCCGTCGGTTTGCTGAGCACAGTAAATGCCAAACACAAACGGAGAAATCTTGGCTTGCTGAAGGAACCCCGCCGCAGACGAGGCATTGACAAAATCGAAGTCTCCCTGGGCAAACCCCCCTGAATTCAGCTGGTTGAGGTCATGGGGGGTGGTGAAATAGGCTTTCAGTTGCTGTTCAATGCGAGCCGTGAGTTCACTACGCAGCTGGGTGGCCACGTCATTCACCGCCGTTTGGCCATTGCGCAGCGATAGCCAGCCGATCAGGCTCACCGCCGCAAAAATTTGGAGCGCAAAGGGGATCACCAGGACCTTGCCCAGAGATACCCTGCGACCCACTTTAGAAGCTAAACTGCCTGGAGATTTAATCGACATTGAGGTCATTCTCCTTGACGGCTAGCGCAGCTTGGCCAGTTGTCTATGCTGTCTGAAGGCTGGTGGCAAGTACCCCTCGCAGAAGACTCCCCGCAGAAGACTATAGAATACCGTCTTCAGACCCTTTCACTCCGGCTCCAGGCAGTGGCGCACCAGGTTCAGAACTGGGCCATTCGGGTCCGAGGCGAGAAGCGTGAGGCCCAACGGTCGAAATTCCGAGTTCTGAACTCGGCGGCTGGCGTCCCGAATTCGAAACGTCGAGTGGCGAGAGACCCGGTTTGAGCCCGGAACTCGGCCTTGCGAGCCCACCGCCCGAGCTTCTGAGTGCCGATCTCGAGCTTCCGAGTTTCAAGCCTGGGCTGCCGAGTTCCGCACCGACCCTCACGGCGTCGCCGCAGGGGCACCCCACCAGGCCAGCGCGTAGTTCTGCTGCGGCTGATTGACCCGTTGCCGCATCACCACCCGCAACTTGTAGCGCCCTGTCTGCGGCACCTGGAAGAACAGGTGCTCCACACTGTCCGCCGGGCTCACCGACGCCGTCACGCTGCCCTCCACGCCCGTCGCCTCGACCGGCAGCAGATAGAGGTCCAGATTGTTCAGCCCCCGGTCGGCAAACTCCTCATCCAAGTCATACTGACCATTGCGATTCTGGTCCACTAGCTCCACCAGCCGGTCCCAGGCCAGGGTGGCTGAGAAAAACGCCCCGGCCCGCAGCGGCTGCTCAATCACATAATCCCGCGCTGTCTCCTGGGTCACCGTGTTGTAGTCCCAACCCACGGCTGGCACCGGCCCCTCAAACGTCTGCGGCCCCGGCCTGAACTGCTCATAGGCCCGAAAGGCATTGAGCTGTCCCGTGCCCAACTGCAAGTGCAACGGGATCGCCGGATCGCGATAGGCATCTGACGCCAGCCAATCCTGGCTGTTCTTATCCAAGATGGTGCGGCTCATGCCCAAGCGCGACCCGTCGCCGGGATCTTGCACCTTGTCCGCCGCATTCATCAGCACCGCCTTCATCAGCTCATGGCGGCGGGCGGCCACGGTCCAATTCGGCGCTCTTGCCGCAATCTGCGCGTCACCATACTGCTGCAGCAGCGCCAAGGTCGCCGTCACATGCGGGGCGGCAAAACTGGTGCCACTGCTGACCGTGCGCGAGCCATTGAGCGTACTGAGCACCAGGCCAGCCCCCGGAGCCGCCAGATCCACGCCCCGGCGAGACCCGACCGGCAGCTCCTTGTCGAGCAAATTGCCCGCATCCAGGCGCTTGAACACGCCGTTGATCGCCATCGTGTAGGCCACGTTCACGCCGTTATACTCGTCGGTGGGAATGGGAATGCCACCCCGGCCCTCATTGCCTGCGATCACGTACAGTACATCGTGAACCCGCGCCGACCAGTCGACACACTGGGTCAGCAGCGAGTTGCCATCCAGGCTAGCGTTGGGCCGGGGATCGCGCGCCAAGCTCTCGCCAAAGCTGAAATTAATCGCCCGCAGATCATCGCCATTTTGCCGTGCCACCTGCTGCGAAGAGAGGCAGGTGCGCGGCTGAATGCCGCCACGACCGATGTTTTCCAGCCCAAACGCCGACGAGTATAGCCGCGCCTGCGGCGCAACCCCCCGCAACAGCTTGTCAAGGCTGATCATCAAACCAGCCACTCCCGCCGCGTGCTCGCCCGTATTCTGATTGCTCACCGCGGGCCGATCACGGAAAAACAGGCGAGCAGGCACCAGCTCCGAATTGGGCGCGGCGACCTTGTCGGTGCCGCGTAGACCTGGCCGGTCTGGCTCCACCTGCCCGATGGCGATCTTGCGGCCCGTGAGGTTGTAGGGGGGCAGCTGCAGGCGCAGCGCATCAATGCCATTCGGCCCCACCGACGCATCTGGAGCCACAGCCACGGTCGGCAAGCCCAGGAGCAGTGTACTCGCCCCTCCCCAGACAGAGAACCAGGTCCGAACAGACGGAAACTTAGGAGACATAGCGACGCGGTAACCTCAAGCCAGTGCAGTAAGCGCGGGAACCGAGTCCCCAAAGCCGGTGCCATCCCCGTAGAGGTGCAAGGGCAGTGCACCCCCGGGAGAAGCCGTGCAATCCCAGGGTAAGCCGTCTGAGCTGCCTGCGTCTGAGCAGAGCGCTACAGCTTGGCACCGCATTCGGGGCAGAAGCGGTTGGTTGCGACGTTTTTGGTACCGCAACTGCTGCAATAGATTAGCTCTGTTGCCCGCTCCAGCTGCTTGAGTTCCGGCAGGCCGAGCATCTGCGAATTGTTCTTGCCCGGAGCCACCATCGGGTAGCAGTTTTCGTTGCGGCTCACCCGGAAATCGGCCAGCACCGGGCCAGGGTGGGCCAGAATCTCGGCCACTGCTGCCTGAAGCTGATCGCGGTGCTGCACCACCAAGCCCTTGAGGCCAAAGGCCTCGGCCAGCTTCACAAAGTCGGGCATGCCGACCTCCATGTTGGACTGGGAATAACGCTCTTGATAGAACGTCTCCTGCCACTGGCGCACCATGCCCTGCCAGCCATTGTTGATAATCGCCGTCTTCACGCAGATGCCGTACTGGCTGAGGGTGGCCAACTCCTGCAGGTTCATCTGGAAACTGGCATCGCCGCTGATGCACACCACCTGCTCGTCCGGCAGCGCCACCTTCGCGCCCATCGCGGCGGGCATGCCGTAGCCCATCGTGCCCAGGCCCGCGCTGGAGATCCACTGCCGGGGGCCGTTTTTGAGGAACTGCGCCGCCCACATCTGGTGCTGCCCCACATCGGTGGTGTAGTAGGCGTTGGGAGCTTGCCGTGCAAATTCGACAATCACCTCCTGCGGCGAGAGGCAGTCGGCGGGCTGAGGCACCAGCAGCGGATAGTCGGCCTTCCAGCGGTCGATGCGCTTGCGCCAGGCGGCAGTCTTCTCCCCCTCATGTTCGCGGGTCGCCAGGCTGCGCAACAAATCGGTGAGCACCAGCTTGACATCGCCCACAATCGGCACCTGCGGCCCCCGGTTCTTACCCACCTCCGCCGGGTCGATATCAATGTGGATCACCCTGGCGTGGGGGGCAAATTCGTCCAGCTTGCCGGTCACGCGGTCATCGAAGCGCGCGCCCACTGCAATCAGCAAATCGCATTCCTGCACGGCGAAGTTGGCGTAAGCTGTGCCGTGCATGCCCAACATGCCCACCGCCAGCGGGTGATTTTCGTCGAATGAGCCCTTGCCCATCAGGGTCGTGGTCACCGGGATCTGCAAGCGCTCGGCCAACTGCTGCACCTCGGCGTGCGCCCCCGACATCACTGCGCCGCCGCCCACATAGAGCAGCGGGCGGGCGCTGTCTTGCAGCAACTTAATCGCTTGGGCAATCTGGCGCGGGTTGCCCTTGGTGGTTGGGCGGTAGCCGAGGATGTTCACCTCGCCCGCCTCTACCGGCTCGTAGTTGAATTCCTCAGTGCCAACATCTTTGGGAATGTCCACCAGCACTGGCCCAGGCCGCCCGCTGCCCGCGATGTGAAAGGCCTCGGCGATCACCCGCGCCATCTCGCGGGGATCACGCACCACGTAGGAGTGTTTGACAATTGGCAGCGTGATGCCGTAGATGTCGGTTTCCTGAAAGGCATCGGTGCCAATCGAGGGGCGCGGCACCTGGCCCGTGATCACCACGATCGGGATCGAGTCCATTTGAGCGGTGGCGATGCCGGTCACCAGATTGGTGGCGCCTGGGCCAGAGGTGCCCACGCACACCCCGGTCCGACCGGTGGCGCGAGCATAGCCATCGGCAGCATGGGCTGCTGCCTGTTCATGGCGGACCAGAATGTGCTGAAGGTCGCCCCGAGCTTCAGCACGGTAGATCTCGTCGTAAATCGGCAGAATTGCGCCACCCGGATAACCGAATAGATGTCTGACGCCGTGTCGTTTCAGACTATCTACCAGAGCGAAAGCACCAGTTGCCCGCACAGGAACCTCTCAGGATTGATTTAAGCCAGCGAATGCTTGAGGAATGTGGATCTTAATATATCGCTGACTTTGATCCCTGTCGAGAACTGGTAGCGCAAGCGACAGACGTCCTTAAAAATTACAAACCAACATCAATCACAAACCAACGTCAGGCTTTGACCGTCCTGCGACTGAGCGCACGACGCGCCATCGCCATTGCCTGCTCAGCCGTCCAGCAGGGCACCGGGTCCAGGTCGGGCACGCCATTGAAGCCAGCCACCAGTAAGCGATCTCCCGTGATGCCCGCGATGACTTCAGCCAGCACTTTGCAGCAGCTTCGGGTCTGATTCAGCGCCTGCTCGGGGGTCAAGCGCAACACTAGCCAATTTTGATCTAACAGGGCGTGTTCGCCGTTGCGCGCGCCGCCGATGAAGTTGCGAGGTTCACAAGATCCGGTGGCCGGATCGAAGTCGAAGGCTCGGTCGATCTCAAGATCAACGTGCAGCTTGAGCTGTGGGTCGATGTAGACAAAAGTGGGCGACCAGCCCGAGGGCAGACCTTCGATGCGCAGATCTTGGCCCTGGTAGAGACGCTCCCCGAAATCCCGCTTGAGTTGCTCCCAGAGTTTGGCTTCGGGAGCTTCGGGAGTTTCGGCGTTGCTGGGTTGGTGGGCGCGACGACAGGGGATTTCAGCGAACAACGGCAGTAAGCGAGCGCTGCGAAACGCGTGCAGACGCCGGGGCTGGTTCAGGATCTCGTCGCGATCCTGGACTTGTTTGCGGTACTCGCGACGGGCTGTGTCTTCCTGACGCATGTAGTCGGCCAACTGCCATTCGTACTGCCGCTGTCGGGCTTCGAGCCGCCGGTTACGCCGCAGCATCTGCAGCACGCGAAAGCCAACCCCGCCCAGCGCCGCGCTACCTAGCAACAATGCAACATTGAGGCCCAAGGCGGACCGCAGCAAGCTGTACAAAACGATGGCTCCCAAGCCTCCGACTCCCGTCTCAAGCCACAGGCGCAGGCGGGGTAGGGGCTGCTCCTTCGGTTTGTCTGGGGCCAGACCGGGGCGGTAGGGGGGCACGGGGGAGGGCAAGCTTTGCAACGCCTCGCTCACCGCAGGTGACACCAGAACTAGCGGATAGCTCTGGCTTTTTAGGCTTGTAGAGAGTAGATTTTGCACATTCATTGGCGTACCCCGGTCCCGAATGATGCGGGAACCATAGCGTTTAACTCAGTTGCTCTGCATCCGGGGCTCCTATCGCAGCTCAGGGACCCCGTAGCGTGCTCAATGGGAATACACGAGTGAATTCCCGAATCGATTCAGATTTGGTGCAGAATCATCGCAGCACTTATTACGTTTTGAAACCGAATTGAGCCAAAATTGTATAGACCCAGAGGATGAAACGAAATCTAATCTAAAGCGTCAATGCACTTTTCTTCTTCTTTTTCTTACCTGCTTTCTGACCGTCTGCAGTTGATTTTAAGGTTGCCAGGGCTTCCTGAAACAGCTGACTCAAATGGGCAGGAGCGCTGGCAGTTTCCGGCAGTTCGGGCTGGCTGGGTTTGCCAAACTCTTGCAGCAGTTCTGGCAATTGATCTAGCTCAAACTGAGGTCGCTCCAGTGCAGCGCGCAAAACCGCTTCCAGTGGCTGAGGGTATTGTTGGGCAGCCCGTTGCCAAACTAAGGTAGGAAATATCGGGTCTCGCAACAGCGATTGCAGCGCATTTGCGTAGCCATCGATTTGCCGAAAGTCAGCGGCAGTCAAAAGATCCAACAGGCGGAAATAGTTGGGCACAAAAACCTGCCCCCAGCGTGGATCTGAGAATGCAGTGACTTGCTCAGCCTGGACCATTTCAGAGGGCAGTTCTAGCTTGACAGAGTCCTGTACTTGTGTACGGGTGTCCGCAGCGATTTCGGTCAACGATTTGTCGGTGTCTAGCCCGCTTTCCGCTGCCATTTGTGCGAGCTCGCTGTCGCTCACGCCTGCTGTGGTTGCCATCTCAGCCAGGGAACGGTTGATATCTATCCCCGTGCTCGCGGCCTGACGCTGCATAAGCCAATCGTGAAACTCTGCTAGCCGCGTGTTGAAGTCAGGGCCAGGAATCGTGACTTCATCTGCACCGAAAAAGGTTATGAAGTCCTCGTGTTGCCGGGCCACTGATTCCCAAGCCTGTTCGAGCAGCTCCGGCGCATCTGCGTAGAGCGAGGAGCGATAGAAGCGTCGAAAATTGTCGATTGCGACGGCTAATTTGGGCTTGGACAAATTGCCAAATGGCACACAGGGGCCGGAGAACACCCAGGCGTCTATCTCCAGAGGAGATAACCGGGTTAGCACAATGTCACCGGGCTTGAAGCGCTTAAGTAGGTTGCGCTGCGCTGGCGTCGGGTAGGCAGCATAGACTCGCGCCGAGAGCCAGTTCATCACACGCAGGCCACCCTCTAGAGGTTCGCGGATTTCAAACAGCCCCAGAAACGTGCGCGACCACTGATTCAGCAGCAGCAGCTCCTGCGGGCTCCAGTCCGGGCGGCTGGCGATAAATAAGTCCAGCAGCGTCTGGTTGCCGCTCACCGGCACTTCTGTGATGAACAGGTCGGTGAGCAAATTATTCTGGGCAATGTCTCGCCTGCGGTTGCTCGGGTGCTTGACTACAAAACCGTCTATCTCGCGCCGATGAGGGCTGCCAAGGGCGAATTCCAACAGTTCGTACTGTAGGTAGGCGGCGACTTCGAGCAAGGTATTCACAGGCTTTTTAACCTCAGACGAACGGCTGCTCCAGTTTTTCAGGCCAAGCTATGCGGTGAAAATGCACCAGGGAGGGAGATTCAGACGCTTAAGCCTCTGCCGTGGGACAGTTGTGGTTGCGTGCGGCACCACACTTCGCCATCCCTGAAATGTCACCAGTCTGCCACGAGTGTTCAACCGCAGGTCACAGATGGACTTGCTTTCGGAAGTTGTCTATGGGACAATCCTCGGCTAGTTACAGACAATCACGGTATCCCGACTAGCTTACCGTGGATCACGAGGAGTGCCTGAGATTATGTGGTATCGCCAGCTTCAGGATTGGATCGCGTCACGCCAACCGAGATCAGTATTAGCTTCGGGGGGGCAGCCCCTGAACAGACGCCCTGTGCTCAAATTCGTTGCCCTGTTTCTGGCTGGAGGTCTGGGGACCACCGGCTTGATGCCGATTCAACCGGCAGCTGGGCAGCGGCCTAGAGACATCGAGCTCACTTTAGTCTCTTTTGCCGTGACCCGTGCGGCCCACGATCGCATCATCCCCAGGTTCGTTGAGAAGTGGAAGCGAGAGCACAACGGTCAGAACGTCAAATTCAACCTCAGCTACGGCGGTTCTGGCTCACAAACTCGTGCTGTGATTGATGGGCTAGAGGCGGATATCGTGCAGCTGGCGCTGGCGCTGGATACCTACCGGATTCAGAGTGCAGGTCTGATCCGTCCCGGCTGGGAGCGAGAGGTGCCCAACAATGGCATTGTCTCTAAATCGGTCGTGGTCCTGGTGACCCGACGGGGCAACCCCAAGGGTATCCGCGATTGGGGTGACTTGGCTAAGAACGGCGTCAGCGTGATCACAGCTAATCCCAAAACTTCTGGGGTTGCGCGTTGGAACTTCCTGGCGCTGTGGGGCTCGGTAATCCGCAATGGCGGCGCAGCCAACCGCGCGCTCGACTATGTGGCTCAGGTCTATCGCAACGTGCCTGTTTTGCCCAGAGACGCCCGTGAGGCAACCGATCTCTTTTATGAGCGTGGGCAAGGTGATGTGCTAATCAACTACGAAAACGAAGCAATCCTGGCCAATCAGGAAGGCCAGCGCTTGCCCTACGTTGTACCGCAGCTGAATATTTCTATCGACAACCCGATCGCGGTAGTCGATAGAAACGTAGATAAGCACGGCAACCGAGCGGCTGCCGAAGCATTTGTGCGCTTTCTCTACACGCCTGAAGCCCAGCGACAGTTCGCCAGCGTCGGTTTCCGACCGGTCAATGCTGCCGTGGCCCGTGAGTTCGCCAACCGCTACCCAAGGGTCAGTAGACTGTACTCAGTCAGTGACCTGGGCGGCTGGAATAACGTTCAGGCGCGTTTCTTCGCCGATCGCGCAGTGTTTGACCAGATTCAAGCTCGCATTCGTCGGTAGGCTCTTTCTGTTTTGAGTAGGGCTGATCCTCAAAGTTGTTGGATCTCAGTCAGGGATTAATTTTGGAGCCTCTAAAATGAGCATTCTGGTTGAAAATATTTCCAAGCGATTCGGATCGTTTCAAGCTGTTGAGCGCGTCAATTTGGAGATTAAAGACAATGCGCTAACCGCGCTACTCGGGCCTTCTGGCTCTGGTAAATCAACCTTGCTACGGTTGATCTCGGGTCTGGAAAGACCAGACGACGGCAAGATTTTTATCGACGGCGAAGATGTCACCCATCAGCAAGTGCATGAGCGCGGCATTGGCTTTGTATTTCAGCACTATGCTCTGTTCAAGCACATGACTATTCGCCAGAATATTGCCTACGGTTTGGAAATCCGCAAAGTTCCTAAAGCCAAGATCCGACAGAAGGTGGAAGAGCTTCTGAACTTAGTGCAGCTTGCAGGATTAGGCAATCGTTATCCAGCTCAATTATCGGGCGGACAACGGCAGCGGGTGGCGTTAGCGCGCGCCTTGGCCATTGAGCCCAGGGTTTTGTTGTTGGATGAACCCTTTGGTGCACTGGACGCGAAAGTCCGTAAAGAGTTACGTGCCTGGTTGCGCCGCCTGCACGATGAGGTTCATGTCACGACCGTGTTTGTGACCCACGACCAAGAAGAGGCGATGGAAGTTTCTGATGAAATTGTGGTGATGAACCATGGCAAGATTGAACAGGTCGGCTCGCCTGCTGAAGTTTACGACCACCCGGCGACGGCATTCGTCATGAGTTTTGTCGGGCCGGTCAACGTACTACCGAGCAATGCGGGAATTTTTGAAAGCAATGGTCTGGAAGCAACAGGATCGGATGTTTTTCTGCGCCCTCATGACGTGTTAATTCAGACTAGTCCTGAAGCTGCTACTGTCCCGGCTCAGGTGAGCCGGATTATCTATCTGGGCTGGGAAGTTCAGATCGAATTGGAGCTGGGGCAGGGTCAGCCAGTGACCGCCTATCTCACGCGGGAGAATTTCCATCAGCTTCAATTACAGCCGCAGCAGCAAGTCTACGTTAAACCTCGTAGAGCTAAGGCGTTCGCTCTCTCAGCCAGCTAAACCAGCCAGCCAAACCATGAGGCACAATGTCACCCTGAGTTTGGGTGAGTTTGCATGAGCAGTGTAGACCGGCTGATCCTGGCCTCGTTCTTAGCGCCGAACATGTTCTGGATCTACGAGGCGGTGGCCACTTTTTTGGGTCGTCGCCTCGGGATTCAGGTTCAGATCTGCCAGAGCTGCTTTGATCCACTAGAGGATCCGATGGTATTGGCCGATAGCCTGGATGTTGCCTTTGTCTGTGGCCTGCCATTTGTGCGGCGCACTCGGATTCAATCCGGTCAGTGGGTTGCGTTGGCGGCTCCTGTGATGCAAGAGCACCGCTATCAAAGCTGCCCGGTTTACTACGCTGATGTCATCGTCAATCGGGCCAGTAGCTTAATGACTTTTGCGGACCTCGCAGGTCAGCGGTTTTGCTACAACGACCTGGGCTCTAACAGCGGCTATAACCTGATGCGCTATCGGCTGATCCAGGCCGGATACCCCCAGGGCTTTTTCGGCGAGGTCCTTCGCTCTGGCTCGCACCAGGGCTCGCTTCAGTTGATCGCAGACGGGCGGGCGGACTGTGCTGCCATTGACAGCGTTGTCCTGGCGCAAGCCCTACGCGACACCCCCGCTTTGGCAGGTCACTTGCGCGTGGTCGAATCCCTCGGCCCTTACCCGATGCCGCCGGTGGTTGCGGCCCAACGTTTGGGCGCGGTACGGCTCAAACAGTTGCGTTCAGCGCTGTTGAGCGCGATGGTGGACGCTGAGCTGCGAGTGGTGCTGCATCAAGCTGAGATCCAGGGCTACGCTGCTGTCCGGGCTGCAGACTATGCGCCGCTGGGCGCGATGCACGAGCTTGCTGTTCGGTTGGGCTACGAGACGATTCGCTGAGCCTTGCAGCCCTCAGCGCGTCTACTACGGTAATCCGACCAAATAACCGGATTTTGTGGAACAATGCCCACAGGTGAGGTTCAGCCTGACCGGTTGTTGAGTCCTTAATCTGAGTGAGGTCAATGAACGCATGGTGCACAGCAGGCATTTCGAGCCGCATCGCCCCACAGGGTCGGGCTTTTCAGGGGAAGCTTCGCAGTTGTCAGGACAATTGCCAGCGCCTGAATTTGCGATTTCTGAGTGGCAAGCGGTGACGGTTGCGGTGCAGCGACTCTTGGGGGCAGGGGTGATGTCTCCCAGCGGGCATGGCAACCTCAGTACGCGTCTGCAGGCTGACGGCTCACGGGTATTGCTGCAGGATTTGAACAGCCAGGATTGGGCGATTTTGCGGCTGGGCGGCGATGTCGTAGAGCGGGGGGCGCTCTCGGCTGAGACTCGGCAGATCGTGCCGATGCATACGGTGGTTTATGAGGCGCGTCCAGATGTCGAGGCGATTATCCACACGCACTCGCCCTACAGCACGGTGTTTGCTCTGGCCCAGCGGCCTTTGCCCTGCTGCTATGAGTCGCTGTTGCATTTTGGTCAGGTTCAGGACATTCCGGTGGCTGCCTGGGGGCCACGTGGGTCGCAGGCCTCGGTTCAGGGGATCTTGAAGGCGTTGGGGGGGCAGCCTGGCACGCAGGCTTTATTGCTTGCCAATCACGGTGTTTTGGTGTTTGGTCGCGATCTGGTGGGGGCTGCCAATTTGCTGATCACGATTGAAGAGGCGGCGGCGGCGGCGCTGCGGGCGAGTGCGCTCGGGGGGGCTCTGCCGTTTCCTGAGGACGCTTTTGAGCAGGTGCGGGTGCAGATGGCAAGCATGGCAGGGACTT